>JADDQT010000055.1 GCA_016781225.1 Actinomycetota bacterium | reverse complement strand
AGCTGGCGAGCACCGGGCCGAACCAGGAGCCGGCCGTGGTGGTAGACGAACGCGGTGAGCCCGCCTACGCCGGGTACGGCGGTGGTTGGTACGGGGGCGGGGGCTGGTTCGGAGGCGGAGACCTGCTCTCCGGCATCCTCATCGGCAGCATGTTGGGCGGAGGCGGCTTGGGTTGGGGTGGCGGCTACGGGCACGACTCCGGCCACCATGACCACGGCGGCGACTCCGGAGACCAAGGCGGGGGTGACTTCGGCGGGGGTGACTTCGGCGGGGGTGACTTCGGAGGGGGAGACTTCGGCGGGGGGGACTTCGGAGGGGGCGACTTCGGCGGTGGGGACTTCGGCGGGGGAGGCGACTTCTGATCCTCGATGCACCGGTGATGGAGACGTGCTGTACTCACGTCCATGCCGGTTCAGCAGGGAATAGTCGGACCCATCCCCGAGGGGCAGGACGCCGAGGAGTACGACAAGCTCCGACGGAGGGTGCTGTGGGCGATGCCCTACGGGCTGTACGTCGTGGGCAGCCGGGCCCGGGCCCGGTACAACCTCATGACCCTCAACTGGGCAACCCAGCTGTCCTTCGACCCGAAGCTCGTGGGCGTGGGCGTGGAGCGCCAGTCGTTCACCCATGAGCTCATGGAGGAGGGCCGGGTGTTCAGCCTCTGCCTCCTCGACCGTGAGGACCGGGCCGTCGTGCGGAAGTTCACCAAGCCCGTGGAGGTCGACGTGGCAGCCGGCGAGGCCAACGGCTTCCCGTTCCACGAGGGCCGCAGTGGCGCACCCATACTCGACCAGGCCCTAGCCTACGTGGACTGCGAGGTCCGCCAGCAGGTCGAGCTGGGCAACCACACCTTCTTCATCGGCGAGGTGGTGGACGCCGCCTTCCAGAAGCCGGAGGAGACGCCCGTCCTGCGGATGGAGGACACCCGGATGAACTACGGCGGTTGACGCCGGGCGGCCGGCTCAGCCAGGGACCGTGGGCATCAGGACCAGCGCCTGGGATGGGCCCAAGATCCCCTCGTAGCCCCGGCCCTCTCCGTGGCCGTCGCTGGCCACCCGGATCGTCCATGACCCCGCCACGTACACCTCGACGGTGTCGTCGGCGTAGTTGACGAGCACCGTCCTCCGGTCATGTTCGGCCTCCCGCTCATAGGCGAGCACGCCGGGGGGCGAGGGCAGCGCCGTCCATGAGCCGAGCCGCAGGGCGACCGACTCCAGACGTGCGGCGAGCAGGCGCCAGTACAGCTGCAGCACCGAGTCCTCGTCCTCCCGCTGTGCAGCGGCGTTGCGGGCGTCGGGCTCCGGCGGCCAGGGCAACCATGGGTCCTCGCCCGCCCACCCATGGCCGGACGAGGCGTCCCAGGGGATCGGTGCCCGGCAGCCGTCCCGCCCCCCGGGGTCCACCTGCCTCTCGGGCGGCACCCAAGCTTCCTCCAGGCCCAGCTCCTCGCCGGCGTAGACGAACGGAGTGCCCCGAAGGGTGAGGAGCAGCACCGCTGCGGCCCGAGCCCGAGCTTCGGAGCCGTAGCGGGTGCGGTGGCGAGAGTTGTCGTGATTGGACAGGACCCACGTCGGCCACGCGCCACGAGGGTCGAGCTCCTTGACCACTTGGTCCACGTTCTCTCGCCACGCGGCCGACTCCCACGGGGCGAAGAGGGGCGGGAAGTTGAACGCCAGGTGCAGCTCGTCGCCGTGGCCGTAGTACGCGGCAACCTGGCGAGTGGAGAGCAGGTACACCTCGCCCACCAGCACCCGGTCCCCGGGGTAGGCGTCCACCAGGCGCCTCAGGTCCCGAAGGATGGCATGGGTGGACTCGTGGTCGTTCTGTCCGGACCATGCCCGGTCAGCCGTTTGCGGCGGAGCGTCGGGAAAGTTCGGGTCCTTGCCCAGGCCGTGGACGACGTCGACGCGGAAGCCGTCCACACCGCGATCGAGCCAGAACCGCAGCACGCCGTGCATGGCCTCCACGACCTCCGGGTTGGCCCAGTTCAGGTCGGGCTGCTCGGGGAGGAAGAGGTGCAGGTAGTACTGCCCCGTGGTCTCGTCCCAGGTCCACGCGCTCTGCGTCTCGTCGAAGGCGGCCTTCCAGTTGTTGGGGCGGTCCCGCCACACGTACCAGTCCCGTTTGGCGGAAAACCGCGACGACCGGGACTCCTGGAACCACGGGTGCTGGTCGCTGGTGTGGTTCGGTACCCAGTCGATCAGTACCCGCAGGCCCCGGTCGTGAGCTTCGGCCAACAAGGAGTCGAAGTCGACCAGGGTGCCGAACAGCGGGTCCACGTCGCAGTAGTCGGCGACGTCGTAGCCGAAGTCCGCCATCGGCGAGCGGAAGAAGGGGGAGAGCCACACCGCGTCCACGCCCAGCCAGGTGAGGTGGTCGAGGTGGCGGCGTATGCCCTTCAGGTCGCCGACCCCGTCGCCGTCGGCATCGGCGAAGGATCGGGGGTAGATCTGGTAGACCACGGCGGACTTCCACCACGGCTCGTCGGGAGCCGGCGTGTGCAGGGGCCCTGCGTGCTCAGCGGTACGGCGTGGGCTCAACCCGCCCGGGAGGTCCGCGCCCGCGCGTCCCCGATGGAGGACAGCGTGGCCATGGGCGCTCGACCACGGCCCACCCCGGTGATTGCCTCGAGGTCGGCGGCGGTGAGGGTCTCACGCTCGACCAGCGCCTCGGCCAGGGCCCGGAGCGGCGCCGAGTTGTCCCGGAGGATCATCCGACCGGCCTGCTCGGCCTTGGCGAGGAGCTGGCCGATCTCCTGGCCTCCGGGGGACCAGCCGGAGGCCGGAGGTTCCTTGCCGCCTCCAGCCAGGTCGTACCGCCCTGTCATGGCCCAGCGCTCCACCATCTGCCGGGCCAGGGCAGAGGCGTGGTCGAGGTCGTCCTCGGCCCTGGTGCTCGGCTCGCCGAAGGTGTTGAACTCGGCCGCCCGGCCCCCTAGCAGGACTATGAGCTGGGCCATCAACTCGCGCTTGGTGCTTATCTCGCGGTCGTTGGCCGCCGACCAGACGGATCGCCCGAAGGCGCCGGTGCGCTGCATGATGGATACACGTGCCGGCGGGTTCATCCCCCGTACGAGCATGGACAGCAGGGAGTGCCCCGCCTCGTGAACGGCCACGAGGATCTTCTCCTCTTCGCCCATCAGGCGTGAGGTCCTCATCCCCGAGAGCACGCGGTTGGAGGCCTCTTCGACGTCCTCGGGCGGGATCCTCTCTCGTCGACGCCGGGCCGCCAGCAGGGACGCCTCGTTGACGATGTTGGCCAGCTCGGCGGCGGTGAGGCCGGCGGTGTTGGCCGCCACGTCGTCCCAGTCCACGCGAGTGGAGAACGGACGCTTCGCGGCGTGTAGCCGCAGGATCTGCTCCCGGCCGCTGCGGTCGGGCCGGTCGACCTGGATGCGCCGGTCGAAGCGACCGGGCCGGAGCAGGGCCGGATCTATCAGCTCGGGGCGGTTGGTGGCGCCCAGGACCAGCACGCCGGAGGAACCGAGGAAGCCGTCGAGCTCCACCAGGAGCTGGTTGAGGGTGTGGTCGAACTCACGGCCTCCGGCGGCGTCGGCGTCACGCTTGCGGCCCACGGCGTCGAGCTCGTCGATGAAGACGATGCAGGGGGAGGTGCGCTTGGCCTCCTCGAACAGCTGGCGGACCCTGGCCGCGCCCAGACCCACGAACTGCTCCACGAAGCCGGCCGCTGAGGCGAAATAGAACGGAACGCCGGTCTCGCCGGCCAGGGCCCGGGCCAGCAGCGTCTTGCCGCAGCCCGGAAGACCGTGGAGGAGCACGCCTTTGGGCATCTCGGCACCGAGGGCCCGGAACCGGTCCGGGTCCGAGAGGTACTCGGCCACCTCGCGCAGCTCGGCCATGGCCTCGTCAAGCCCGGCCACGTCGGCGAAGGTGACCGTGGGGTGAGATGCCTCGACCTGGCCGGTGACCGGAGGGTCGCCCGGGGGCTGGGTCGCCGATTGTTGGGTCGCCGGCTGTTGGGTCGACGGCTGTTCTGGTCGCGCTTCGTGCCTGCGCACCTGGTAGGGGGATGGTGACGGCTGAGGGGGACCTGCCGTCTGGTAGTGCCCAGCCGTCTGGTAGTGCCCAGGCGTCTGGTACTGCCCAGCCGCCCGATGGGACAGGGGTGGCTGCCGCTCCTTCGAGCGGTAGGCCCGGGGCAGTTTGGTGGTTTCCCGCCGGGGCCGTGCCAGTCGCAGGGCCACGGCGGTGACGCAGACGATGGCGAGGATGGACCCGATGAACTCGGGACGCAGAACGATCTCGTTGATGGGCATCAGATGGTCCGACTCCTGGAGGTTGCCGCCAGCAGGGGTGCCGCAGGTCGGGACGACGTTAGTTGGCTTCGCCGCCTCTGACCCAGCCGAGCTCGATTCGGCCGGGGATCAGCTCTTCGGGCGCAGGTCCACCCGGAGGGTGAGGATCCCGTCCTCGACGGACCCCTGGGCGTCGCCGATCATGGCGTAGTCCATGTAGTCGGCCTTGGACTGCTCGATGAAGCGGGAGCGTTCGGGCCCCTCGACGGGGGGGACGCCCCGGCTGCGAACGGCCCTGGCCCGCTCCCTGAAGCGCTGGATCATGGCCTCGACGTCGAGCTCCTCCACCATGACCCAACCCTACCGCCCGAAGCTGCTAATCCTGCCTGCCATACGTCCTCTGTGCCCTGCCCCGTTGGTACAGTGGGCACCGTCAAACGGCGTCTCCCGGGGGGCTGCACGTGAAAAAGGGACGGCACCGGCGCTTCGAGGAAGCCCGCGCCTTCAAATTGCGCACGACAGAGCTGTCACCCGACCCGTGCGCGGAGTGCGGAGCAGATCCCGAGGACGACCATGCGTCGTGGTGCATGGCCGCCGAGGACGCCCCTGCGGACGAGGCCAGCAGCTGGGAACACTAGGTAGCACCACGGGCTCGTCATCGGGCCCTACTAGCGTCACCGGGTCCAAACTGCCATGAACGTCACCCGCGCCTTCCGCCGTCTGATCGGAGTGACTCCCACTCGCTGGCGAATGCCGTCCCGCCCGGCCCTCTGGGTGGTCGTGGCGATCCTGTTTCTCTCGTCGTCGATCACCCTCGCCCTCCACGACTCACCTCAGCGCGTCGTCAAGGCTCCGGCTCCCGTGGAGGAAGGCCTCGCCGTGCAGGTGGTGGAGGACGCCAAGACCGACTCGGTCGCACCCGCACCGCCACCGACGGCCAAGAAGGCCGACGGCCCTTCGTCCACCACGGCGAAGGCAGCCGCCAAGCCCAAGCCGGCTCCCGCCCGCCGCCCGGCCGCGCTCGGCGGGGCAGCGGGCACGGCCGCCTATCGGGGCATGGGCACCTGGGTCGACGTCTACGACTGGAGCACCACCTTCGCCAGGGGCGGTCCGCGCGTCTTACCCGACGCCGTCGACCGCATGGCCGAGCAGGGGGTGCAGACGCTCTACATCCAGGCGTCCAAGCACGACGCACCGTCCGACGTGCTCGAATCCGACCTCCTGCGGGAGTGGATAGCTCGGGCCCGAGGACAGGGCATCCGCGTGGTCGCCTGGTACCTGCCCACCCTGGTCGACCCGGCACGGGACCTGGCCCGGATGAGGGCCATCGGCGCCTTGCCGGTGGACAGCGTGGCCGTGGACATCGAGTCCAAGGACGTGGCCCAGCTCGAGGAGCGAAACCGCCGGCTCGTCGCGTTCAGCGCCGACGTGCGCCGGGCCCTGCCGGGAAGGAGCATCGGTGGGATCGTGCTGCCGCCCGTGGTCCTCGAGGTGGTCAACCCGGCGTACTGGCCCTCTTTCCCGTACCAACAGCTGGTCCCCTACTACGACGTCTGGATGACCATGGGCTACTGGACCAACCGCGCCTCAGGGAGCACCTACCGCGACGCCAACCGCTACACCACCGAGAACGTGAACCGGCTGCGGGCGAATCTGGGGTTGCCGGACGCCCTGGTCCACCCCATCGGCGGCATCGGAGATCGAACCACCGCGGTGGACGTAGCCGGCTACAGGAGAGCGGTCAGCGACACCGACGGCATCGGGGGGAGCCTGTACGACTGGCGAACCACCCGACCCGAGCTGTGGGAGAGCCTTCGGGCCTTCCGCCGCTGAGCGGTCAGGCGGGCCGCCGCCTTACCTCGGGGTGGGGCAGGGCCACACCGTGGGAGGCCCGGGCGTCGAGGTAGTCGACCACCATGTCGTAGATCGGCCGGCCCACCAGCTCCACCAGCTCCTCGGCCATCTCCTGGTAGACGGGCCGGTGGCCCACGAAGGCCTCGGGCGACTGGGTGCACCACCAGTGGAAGTCGAACCCGCCGGGGCCCCAGTCCTTGCGGTCCCACTGGCGCACGGTGGAGGTCACGTGCCCCTCGCCGTCCTCGGCGTCCTCCCGCCGCAGGGGGACCTGCCAGCAGACGCTCGGCTTCATGTCGAGCGGCCGGGCCCCCCGCTTCAGGGCTGCCACGTGCAGGGCGCAGCCGACCCCGCCCTCGAAGCCGTCCCGGTTGAGGAAGATGCAGGCGTCCTGGACCAGGCGGGTGACCGTCTCGCCCGCCGCCGTGGTCTTGGATATCCCCCGTTGGCGGCCCTGCTTGCGGAACTGCCACTCCTCCGCGGTGAGGGTCTCGGCCATCGCCTCCACATTGGCCAGGTCCTCATCGTCGGTGAAGTGGGCTCCGTAGGAGCAACAGCCGAGCACCAGCTCGGGGGCCGGCGCAGTGAGGACGCCCAGGCAGCCGCGACCGAAGATGCACGTCCACGGGCTCGTGAGGAAGGTCACGTCGAAGACCCAGGTGCGCTCCTCCTCGGGATCCTCGAAGCTGACCCATTCGTGGGCATCCTCGGGTGCCCCTCGGGCACGGTCGGCAGCGTTCGCAGCCTCAGCCATGGGCCCTCGCAACCTCCCCCCAGAGCTCTCCGGCGGCTATCAGGCCCTTCCAGAACTGGTCCATCACCATGCGCTCGTCCGGGGCGTGGTACCGGTCGTCGGGCAAGCCCACTCCGAGATACAGCACTGGCGCCTCGAGCACCCGCCCGAGAGCTTCCTCGGGACCGCTGCCGCCCTCGCGGGTGAGCAGGGGCGCTCGCCCCCAGACCCGTTCGATGGCTCGGCACAGGGCGCCCACGCTGGGGTGGTCGGGGTCGGTGAGGGCGGGTCCCACGGAGCCGACCTGCTCCGCCTCCAAGCTCACTCCCTCGGGCACCCGAGCGGCGAGCCAGGCGCCGAAGACCTCGGCCACCCGTTCGGGATCCTGGTCGGGCACGAGCCGGAAGGTGACCTTCACGTTGGCCCTTCCCGGGACCACCGTCTTCATGCCCTCACCCCCGTAGCCCGCGGTGATGCCCACCACCTCGCAGGTGGGACGGGTCCAGACCCGCTCCAACGTCGTGCGGCCCGCTTCACCCTCGAGACGCGCCACGCCCGCCTTGCGCTTCCACTCGTCCTCGTCGAAGGGAAGCAGGCGGAGCGAGCGCTGCTCGGCTTCGGTGAGGGGACGTACGTCGTCGTAGAACCCCGGCAGGGCCACGCGCCCGTCGCCGTCGTGCAACGAGGAGACCAGGTCGGCGGCGACGTGAGCCGAGTTCGGCAACGAGCCGCCGAAGCTGCCCGAGTGCAGGTCGCCGGCGGCGGTGCGGATGGTCAGGTCGAAGGCCACCAGTCCTCGGAGGCCCACGCACGTCGAAGGGACCTGTGGTCCCCACATGGTCGTGTCCGACACCACGACCACGTCGCAGCTGAGGCGCTCGAGCTGCTCGTGCAGAAGGTCCTCGAAGTGGGGGCTCCCCACCTCTTCCTCGCCCTCGATCAGGAACTTGAGGTTCACGGGCAGCCGGCCGTGGCGCTGGAGCAGGCCGCGGGCGGCCTCGATCTGGAAGAGCAGCTGACCTTTGTCGTCGACGGCGCCCCGTGCCCGGCACTCCCCGTCGACCAGGGCAGGCTCGAACGGTGGAAGTGCCCACTCGTCCAGCGGATCGACGGGTTGCACGTCGTGATGGCCGTAGACCAGGGCCGTGGGCGCCGAGGGGCCGGCATGAAGCCAATCGGCGTACACCGCCGGGGCGCCGCCGGTCTCGACGACCTGGGCGTGTTCCATCCCGGCGTCACGGAGGAGGTCGGCGGCGAACTCCGCGCTGTGCCTCACCGAGGCACTGTGGTCGGGATCGGCTGAGATGGACGGGATCCGCAGCCACTCGAAGAGGGAGTCCACGATGCGCTGGCCCTCGGCGTCGACGTAGTCGGTCAGCAGCAGGTCCCGGGGCACAGGTGGAGGCTATCCAGTGCAGCTCTTCGTCAGTACCATCCGCGCCGGAGGTGATCAGCCTGTCAGAGCAGCTCGACGACATCCGCGGCCGCCTCGACGTCATAGCCGAGGAGCTGGCCGACCTGGCCTTGGATCGTCTCAAGGAGTCGCTTGCCGAGGGCAGCGATGCCTCGTCGGAGCGCCGCCTGACCAAGGCCCGCAGAGCGGTCGAGAAGGCGGCGGCGATCCTGGGTTCGGAGAGCCTCGGACCCCAGAGCCAGGGCGACGGACCTTAGGGCACAGCCGTACCCTACGGAACGAGTTGCTCGTTCCGCATGAGCTCCAGGGTCAGGCTCACGGCGAACACGATGGTCTCGTTCCGCGACGCTCCGGCCCGGGTGACCAGCAGGTCGAGGCCCCGCTGGTTCGGGCGGTGGCGGCTGGCCAGCGCCAGCACCCTGCCGTCGTTGTCCACCACGTGGACCCCAGTCGGCCCGTCGGCCCGCACCGCCATGAGGACTCGGTCGTGGCTGTCCCGCACCAGCCCGATGCTGGCACCCTCCGGGGTGGGGATGAAGGTGGCGACGGCGCGGTGGCGATGGTCCACCATGGCGATCCGGTTGCCGTTCTCCTCGTCCGTTCCGATGAGGGTCACGGCCACCTTGCCGCTGTCGCTGTCGATGACGTCCCACCTGCCGTCGTGCCCTACGGCCGAGACCACCTCCTCGCCGTCCAGGGACCAGCGATAGCCGCCGGCGTGGCTCTCCATCCGGTACGAGGCCGGACCCTGGTCAGGGAAGGGATGGGAGCAGAGGGCGCAGGACAGCGTGGTGGAGGGGGCGGGGAGTCCACATGACGTGCACGTCTTCACGTCCAGGGCATCGACGGCCCGCCGGGCGCGCTTGAGAGGCGATTCAGCCTGTCGACGAGCTGCCGGAGCCGGCCGTGACCGGCCCGGTCGAAGCGAAACACCAGCCGGGGCAGCTCCAGCACGTCGTCGTCGGCGATCTCGGCGTCCAAAGGCCCGGACGGCTCGAAGCCGCCCTCGGTGCAGATGTCGGCGAACTCCTCGCTCAACATCAGGCGCTCACGCTCTTCGGGAGCAGCGCGGAGGCGGAGCACCGTCAGGTCTCCGACGAAACGCAGAGAGTGGTAGTTGCGATAGAAGCCCATGATCTCCCGGGCCGCCTCCCGGGCGTCGTCGGTGCGCCGGTAGAGCGAACGGTCCTCGGGACCGATGAACCCCCGCCTGGCCACCTCGTCGGTCATGAACCGCTCCAGGGCCTGCCAGTAGGTGCCATCGGCCACGTCGAGCAGCACGATGGGGCAGGGCTGAGCCTTGCCCGTCTGCACCAGGGTCAGCAGCTCGAGGGCCTCGTCGAGGGTTCCAAAGCCGCCGGGAAGGACGGCGAAGCCGGCGGACTCCTTGAGCAGCATCAGCTTGCGGGTGAAGAAGTACTTCATCTCCACGTGCTTGGGGTCGCCGGCGAGGAAGGCGTTCGACTGCTCGAACGGGAGGCGGATGCTGATCCCGAACGATCGCTCCCGTCCGGCGCCCTCCATCCCCGCGGCCATGATCCCCGGCCCGCCGCCGGTCACCACCATCCACCCTGCGGCGGCGAGCTGGGAGGCGACGTCCCTGGCCTGGAGATAGAGGGGGTCGTCGGGCAGGGCTCGCGCCGAGCCGAAGACCGTCGCCTTCGGGATCGACCGGTACGGGGCGAACACGGCGAACGCCTTGCGCATCTCCCTGAGGGCGGCGCTGGTGATCTTGAGGTCGAGGCGGTCGACGTCGTCCCTGCCCAGTCCCACCGTCGTCACGAGTATCTCGAAGAGCTGGTCCCAGCGGTCGACCGGGGCGCCCGAGGCCT
>JADDQT010000277.1 GCA_016781225.1 Actinomycetota bacterium | reverse complement strand
CACAGCCGGAAGACCAGCCTGTCGGTGGCCATGTCGGGGGTGAAGCGAACGCCGACACGTCCGGCGACGGCGTTGGCCGCCGGGTCCACGTCGACCCGGAGGTCGTACCGGGGACGGTTCGGCGCCGGTGCCACTCGCTCGGGAACGGCAGGACAGGTGGCGTCACCGGCGGTTGCCGGTCCGGGGGCGACGGGAGGAACGGTGGTGCTCGGCGCCGAGGTGGCGGACGGTGCGGGCGCTTGCCCCTCCACCGGCGTGGGTCCGAGTGCTCGGCGTCCATCTCCCGAGCAGGCGGCGAGCAGAACGCCGGCAGTCGCTGCCACACCCAACCACCGCCTCATGCCGCCAATGCTCCCACGGCCCTACGCTCCGCCTGGTGTCGCCGTCCCTCGTCCCGACCTGCGTGTGGCGGGCCTCCCCCCAAGTGATCGTCGCCCTCGACGACCGCTTCGGAGAGCCGGTGGACGCCTACGTGAACGGGTCACAGGTCTGGATGCGCGACGACGGGCCCAGCGGCATCCCCCTCGAATGGCGCCTGCACCCGGTGGCCGGCTTCCACCGCCCGGCCGGTGTCGACACCTACGAGCTGTTCTCGCTGGTGGCACTGGCCCTAGGCAATGGTGACGCGCCTCCTGCCCCGCTCGAACAGCTCTGGGACGGGCTCGAGGCCTTTGCCGCCTACGGCGACGAGACCGAGCCTTCGCTCCTGCGATCGGCGGTGGCCGACGCGCTGGGCCTGGCCCCCGACGCCTGCGGGTTGGCCGACCACACGGCGATCGGCGACCAGTGGGAACGAAGCCGCGGCGCCGTCTCCATCGTTGAGGCGCTGCTTACGCAACTGGCGGGCTGAGCTCGCGTAAGGACTAGGCCCAGCAACACGACCCCGGCTCCTGGCCGCCCGCCAGTAGCGCGCTACCGTCGACACGTTGGGAGAGACGGCCGGTGCCCGCTACCTCGAGCACTTGAGCGACGGCGATGTCGAGTTCCTGGCCGGCGTCCTCGACCACAGCTCCCACGCCGTTGCCGACCTGCGGTCACGCCCGGCCGCAGTGGAGGCCCTCCTCTCACACCCGGGTGCCTTCCACGCCGTGTTCGCGGACCGGGGCGGGGACGAGCCGTTCCTGCGGGCGTCGCCTTTCCTGGTCTTCGCCCTGGCCGTGCACCGCTGCGCGGTCGAGCTGCGCGAAGCGACCTTCGTGGCCGAGTGGCTGGGACCTAGGCGGCGGGTGGCCGTGTTCGACGTCGAGGAGCTCAGAACCTTCCTGCGAGACCCTGCCCGCCGCCTGTTCCTGGTTGAGCTCCTGGCCTCGTACACCCACGTCAGGAGCGGCAGCGTCCTGGTCCACACCGAGCGGGGGTGGCGCCGGCACCGGTTCAGCGAGCTGGACCCGCTGCGCCTGGCGTCGTTGCTCGAGGTGGTGCCCGAAGCTGAGCGCGTCGGTCTCTACCGCCGTCTGGGCGACGTGGCCCTGTTCCTCACCGGCGTCTTCCCGGACCACACTGCCACCCGCGTCCTGAGCCCGGTCGGTGAAGCCAGGCTCCGGCGGGCCGCCGGCCTGCGAACGTCCGACCCCGACCAGGCGATGCCCGACGCAGGAGCGGTCACCCTCCTCGAGTCCCTGGGCCGGCGTTGGTACCGGCTGGCATCCACCACCGCGCCGGTGCGGACCGACGCCATGAGGGTCGTGGACGAGATAGCCGAACGGTTCCACCAGGCCCGCCGCATCCTCAACATCGTCACCGAACGCCACCTGTTCCCGTTCCGGGATCGATGGATGTGGCCTTCTTGAGCCCAGCGTCGCCGATACCGGGTTCTCGCCACGCCGGGTCACGGGGCGCGTCGTAGAGGACGTCCACCGTCTCGCCCCGGATGGCGGCGAAGGCACGCGGGGCCCATCGGTCCGCTCCGGCGAGGGGAACGGGCAGCGAGTCCTCGCTGAACCACCCGACGTCGGTGCACTCCAGGGGATGCGCCTTCAGCTCGCCGCCCACCATCCGGCAGTGAAAGACGATCGAGTACAGCGGGATCCGGGTGAAGCCCAGACGCAGCCCGTCGAGCAGGGCGACGAGGCGAACGGGTTCGACGGCGATGCCCGTCTCCTCCCACACCTCCTTGACCGCGATCTCCGAGGCCGAATAGCCGACGTCGGCCCAGCCCGTCGGATAGAGCCACACGCCGGAGTCGGAACGTTGGACGAGGAGCAGCTCACCGCGGTCGTTGCCGACGACGGCCCCCACAGCCACCTTGGGCGTGACGTAACCGGAGACCCCGCCACCCGCCTCCTTCATCCATTCCTCGACGAGGAGGTCGCTGGCCTGTTGGTGGCCGGCGGCCACCCGCATGTCGGCCGCCACCTTCAGCACCTCCTCGAAGCGCTCCCGCTCGTAGAGGTTGTCGGTGAAACCCAGTGCCGTGCGGGCAACGGCGGATAGCGTCTCGCTCCAGCGCAACAGGTCCTGACCCGAGACGGCGCCGGACTGGTCGGCGGGTTCGGCCGGGTCCACGACGCCCGAGGCTAAACCCGGCTCGCGCCCTCGGGGAGATGGCCGTCGGGGCCCTGGACCTTCATTCTCGATGCACGAGCTCCGCGAGCACGGCTCGCTCCACCTCACCGAGGTGCTCGGCGTCGGTGACCTTGGACCCTTCGGCGTCGGTGACGTAGAACGCGTCCACCACCTCGTGGCCGAGGGTGGAGACCTTGGCCGTGCGCACGTCGAGGTCACACTCAGCCAGGGCCCGAGTGATGCGGTACAGGACGCCGACACCGTCGGGAGCGCGGACCTCGATGACGGTGGCCGTCTCCGAGGCTTCGTTGTCCACCAGCACCCGTGCCTCGGCCGGGTGCGCGGAGGCGGCGCGCCTTGCGCCCGAGTAGGCCCGAGCCCTCTCCGCCAGCTTGGCTTCCAGCGGCAGCTGACCGTCCAGGGCGCGCTCGACGTCGTTACCCAAGCGGTCACCGTCGGTCCCGAGGCCGAAGGCCGGCTCCACCTCGAAGACCTCCACCGCCATGCCGTCCTCGCTGGCCGCCACCGCCGAGCGCACCGCCAGCCCGTGAAGGGCGAGCGTCCCCGCGACGCGGTAGAAGAGGCCCGGGCGGTCGGGGGCCACCACAGTCAGCTGGCCATCGCCGGCCTAGACGACCACCTCTCCCC
>JADDQT010000054.1:1697-10084 GCA_016781225.1 Actinomycetota bacterium | reverse complement strand
TGCGTGGTCGACCGGGCCGAGTTCCCGAGCGACACCGTCTCCACCCACCTCTTCCAGGCCGAGGGCGTCGCCGTCCTCGACCGCCTGGGGCTGACCGAGCGTCTTCTGGCGACGGGGGCTCCGTGGATCGAGTCCGTCTCCATGCGGGTGGAGGACATCACGGTGTCGCAGCGCCTCCCCCGCCGTCCGGGTGACGCCGGGCCTGCGTTGTGCGTCCGGCGGCCTCTGCTGGACACCATCCTGGTCGAGCGGGCCCGGGAGGCCGGAGCCCGGGTGCGCACCTCCGTGCGTGTCACCGGACTGGTGGAGCGCGACGGAAGGGTGTGCGGCGTGCAGGCTCTCACGGGCGACGGCCGCCAAGTGGAGCTTCGCGCCCCGCTGGTGGTGGGCGCCGATGGTGCGGGCTCGACGGTGGCCCGCCTCGTGGGCGCTCGCAGCTACCACGTGGTGGCGAACCAGCGCTTCGGCTACTGGGCCTACTTCGAGGGGGCCAGCTGGGAGTCGCCCGCCGCCATCACCTTCGAGCGCTGGGACGACGAGCTTGTCATCGGAGCGCCGACCGACAGCGGTATGTACATCGCCATGACTCTGCCTCCGCTGAGGCGCCTGTCTTCCTTCACCGCCGACCTCGAATCGAGCTTCGACGCCGACATCGGCGCTTCACCCATGGTCGGTGCCATCGTCAGCGGAGCAAGGCGTACCGGGCGGCCACGAGGAACGGCCGGCTACCCCGGCTACTTCCGTGAGTCGGTCGGCCCTGGGTGGGCCCTCGTGGGTGACGCCGGCCACTTCAAGGACCCAACCCCGGGCCAGGGCATATCGGATGCACTGCGGCAGGGGGAGACCCTGGCCGAGGCGATCGTGCAAGGACTCGGTGGGGCCTGCTCCCTCGATGCCGCCTTGGGCCAATGGTGGCGCTGGCGAGACGACGACGCCTTCGAGATGCACTGGTTCTGCAGCGACCTGGGCGCAGCCGGCCCCGTGCCGCGGCCCTTCCTGGAGATGGTCCGTGACTTCGCGTCCCGACGCAACGGCCTCGATCCCTGGTTCGAGATCCTGAGCCACCGGCTTGAACCCTCCGAGGTCCTCACCCCGGCGCGACTACTGGCCGCCACTGCTCGTCTCCTTAGAAGAGGCTGGGATCCGAGGGCCGCGGTGTTGGCCGAGGCGTGGCGGCTGGCAGCCAACGACGCCCGCCGGAAGTGGCTGCGCAAGCGGCCGGTGATGACCCCCGCCGCTGACCAGGGGCGTGACGAGGACAGCGGGGTCCCGTCCGTTGCCGACGGCTTGCAGTGAACCTTGCCAGTCTGTTGGGGACGTCCGGCGACCAGGGAGGGGACCAGTGCGGAGCGTTTGGATCGGGAGCGCAGGTTTCCTCGGGGCCGTTAGCCGCTACCAGATCGGGGAATGGATCGGCCGTCACACAAGAAGCGCCTTCCCGTGGGGGACACTGGCGGTCAATCTCTCGGGATGTCTCCTGCTCGGATTCCTGATCACGGTCATGAGCGAACGGCTCGTCCGCCAGCCGGACCTGCGGGCGGCGGTGACCGTGGGGTTCCTCGGCGCCTACACCACCTTCTCGACCTTCGCCTACGAGACTCTGCGCCTGGGTGAGGACGGCTCGAGCGGGTTGGCTGTCCTCAACGTCGCCGCGTCGGTGGGGCTGGGCGTGCTGGCGGCGTGGGCCGGCACCGTTATGGGCCGGGCGGTGTGAGCGAGCGTGGCTACGCCGTTACAGCCTTCGGGCGTGAGGGACCCAGGGGGGATGCGCCCGTCAGCATCTCGTCCACGTCAGCGGCAGGCTGCGGTCTGGCGAAGTAATAGCCCTGGGCGAAGGCGCATCCGAGGGCCCGCAGGTGGGCCAGCTGGCCCGCGCTCTCCACACCCTCTGCCACCGTCGCCAACGAGAGGGCCTTGACCATCTTCACGATGGCGACGGCAAGCGACCACTCCTCGGGTGAGGTGGCGATGCCGGCCACGAAGGATCGGTCGATCTTCACCACGTCCACGGGCAGCCGGCGAAGGTAGGTCAGCGAGGAGTAACCGGTGCCGAAGTCGTCGATGCTCAACTTGACGCCGAGGCCCTTGAGCCGGTGAAGGTTGTCGATGCTGGCATCGAAGTCGCTGACCAGCGCGGTCTCGGTGATCTCGAGGACCAGGCACGCAGGGTCCAGTCCCGACTCGCGCAGGACGCGGTCCACCTCTGTTACCAGGCCGGTCTGGCGGATTTGTCGGGTGGACAGGTTGACGCTCACGTAAAGAGGCGGGTCGCTCGCATGGTCTCGCTGCCACTCGACGGCCTGGCGGCAGGCGGTGGCGAGGACCCAACGGCCGAGGGCCATGATGGTGCCCGTCTGTTCGGCGATCGGGATGAAGCGGTCGGGTGGGATGAGCCCCTGTCTGGGGTGCTGCCAGCGCACGAGCGCCTCGAACCCCATCACCCTTGCCGAGTCGGTCGCCACGATGGGCTGGTAGTGCAGCTCCAGCTCTTCACGCTCGACGCAGCCCCTGAGGTCGGCGGCCAGCTCGAGTCGGCCCCGCACGCCGGCGTGCATGGCGGCGTCGTAGCTCTCGGCGTGGTTGCCCCCCGAGGCCTTGGCCCAGTACATGGCGGCGTCGGCGCACTGCACCATGGTGTCCTCGCTCGCCATCCCCGGGGCCCAAACGGCGGTACCAATGCTGACGTGACCGACGACCTGGCGGTCCCCGACCATGATGGGTTGCCGGCAGGCTTCGATCACCCGCTCGGCGACGCGGGACGCTCCGGAGAGGGGCGTGTCCTCCAGCAACACGGCGAACTCGTCGCCGCCCATTCGGGCCGCGGTGTCGGCGGGCCGTATGCAGGCCCGTATCCGCTCGGCAACCTGGACGAGAAGTCGGTCCCCGGCGGCGTGGCCCAAGGTGTCGTTCACCTCCTTGAAGCCGTCGAGGTCGACGACCAGCACCGCTGGGTGGGCCCCTCGGCGGCGCCCGACCTCTACGGCCTTGGCCAGGCGGTCCTGGAAGAGCGCACGGTTCGCCAAGCCGGTCAGGGAGTCGTAGAAGGCCTTCCTCCATAGCTCCTCCTCGAGCCGCTTCCGCTCGGTGACGTCGCGGATGTTGAGCACCACCCCACCACCGTCATGAAGACCGGCCAGGTCGGTAGCCACGGCGTCCATGTCCCGCCACGAGCCGTCGCTGTGGCGCAGCCGGAGGTCGAAAGAGGTGGACGACGACGGCTGGGCGTCCACCTTGGCCATCTGCATGAACACCCGGCCATGGTCTTCGGGGTGCACCAGCTCGCCGACGTCGTCGGGAGCATCGTCCGGTGGGTACCCGAGCACGGACTGGAATGAGGGGCTCCGGTACAGAATGCCCCCGTCTCTGCCCACAACCACCACCAGATCCGACGAGTGCTGTACCAAGGACCCGAACCAGTTGTCCTTGGAGACCAGCTCGCTGGTGCGCTGCTCCACCTTGGTCTCGAGGTCGTTGGTCAAGGCGATGCTCTCGAGCAGGATGACCACCTGGCGGATCCCGAAGAGCACGACGACGACGACGGCGGCGAAGAAAAGGAAGGGATCCGTCTCCAGGCTGACGTCTCGCCTGGCTGAGACCACCAGGACCGCCAGGACCGCCAGGAAGGGAAGGTACGGGATGGCCTCCTGGACGAGGCTGAGCCGGTGCTCGCGCTGCTCTGCCACGTCGGCATCCAGGGTGGTGGGGGCCTGGGTCGCCAAGGCGATCAGCAGGAAGGCCGAGGCCCACCCGAGGTCGAGGATGGTGCCCGGCGTGTAGCCACTGCCCACCGTCTGGGACACGTAGATGCTGTCGGTGACGGCCAGGCTGAGCAGGCCACCGCCCATGATCAACCAGGGGAGGCGGGCCCCGACCTGGCGCCTCATGCCGAGGCCGAGCACCAGCGCCACCATGACCACGTCCACAATGGGAAAGGCGAGGCCGACCGCCCGGGCGAGCACGCCGCCTGCGTCGGTCTGGTACAGCGGGCCGAGCACACCGGCCCAGCTGACGAAGAGGAGGGCCGAGGCGATGGCCGCCCCGTCGAGGCCGGCCCGGAAACGGGAGACCACCCGAGACGATCCTCCCGGGAAGGCGAAGAGGGCGATGGCAGCCGGCACGGAATAGCCGAGGAAGCCGATGTCGGCCGGTGACGGGAACGGCGAGTACCGGCGCAGGACCAGTTCGTAGAAGGCCCAGATGGCGCCACCGCAACCCCAGGTCAACATGGAGACGGCCATCCATCGCCAGCCCCGCGCCCTCGGTCCCCCACGTCCGGCCGCCCGGAGACAGGACCATGCGGCAACCATCGGGCACACCACGATCGAGAGGTCGCTCACGACCCGGTTCTGCCACGGCGTGCCCGGGCCGGCCCCGTACCAGGCGGCGAACAACGCCAGGATCACGGTCACGGCCGCCGCCCATCGTGTGAAGTGCCGAGATGCTTGGGGCAACGAAGCGGTCATGGTTGCTGCGGCGTGACGCCGTTGGTGAGTACCCAGTTCAGTCCGAGGTTGCGGACCACCTCGAGCAGTGCCTCGAAGCCCACCGGCTTGATGAGATAGGAGTTGGCCCCGGCGGCAAAGGAGTGGTCGATGTCGGCCGGATCCTCCGACGCGGTCAGGACCACGGCGGGCACATGGGCCAGCGATGGCTGATCTCGCATCACCCTCAGGACGTCGAGGCCGGACAGACCGGGGAGGTGCAGGTCGAACAAGCCCAGCACGGGGAGCGGGTAGCGCCCACGGTCGGCGTAGACGTCCTCGCCCTGCAGGTAGGCCACGGCCTGCTTCCCGTCGTCGAAGACGAGGATGGGGTTGGCCAACCTGGCCGCCTTCAGGGCGGCCCGGATCAAGATGGCATGTTGGGCGTCGTCCTCGGCCACCAGAATCGCTGCGGGGGTCTGGGCGCTCACGACGACGCCCTTCCGGCCAAGGCGAGGGACTCGAGCGCCCTGCCTACCCGCCCGAGCTCGGCCTCGGCCTCGGCCACGAGCGCCCCCGCAGCCTCCATGTCACCGTTGCGAGCCACCGCCTCCAAGCGGGCGCACACCGCTGTGGCCTCGGTCGCTCCCACCCCGCTGGCCGTGCCCTTGAGCGTGTGGGCCACCTGCCGCAGGGTGGATGCGTCACCTTCTTGCAGCGCGTTCCTCAGGCGGTCCAGGCGCACTGGTGTGTCCCGATGGAACACCTCGACCAGCTCGCTCAGCAGGTCGAGGCCGGACCGCTCGGCCAGGGTGCGCAGCTCCGCCAGGTGTCCCGGGTCGAGAACCGTGGCCTCCGCGCCGTTCGACGGGTCACCCGCCTCGGGTGCATCAGCCAAGGCGGCAGCGACATCGCCGCTCACCCACCGCGACAGAGCCGCGGCCAGGTCACGTTGGCGCAAGGGCTTGGACAGGTAGTCGTCCATGCCGACTTCGAGGCAGCGCTCGCGGTCGCCTGCCATGGCAGAGGCGGTAAGGGCGATGATCGGGGTGTGCCGGTCGGCACCCTCCCGGCGCCTGATCTCACCGGTGGCCTCGTAGCCATCCATCTCCGGCATGTGGCAGTCCATGAGTATGGCGGCGTAGGACCGGTCGGCCACCGCCCGGACCGCCTCGGTGCCGGTGCCGGCGATGTCGACCCGGAAGCCCATCTTCTCCAGCGTGCGGGCCGCCACCTTCTGGTTGACCTCGTTGTCCTCGGCGAGGAGGAGGCGGGCTCGGCGGCGGGAACGGGCCTCGCTGAGGCGCTGGGGCGTTAGAGGAGCGGCACCGGCCGGATTCTCGTCGCCCATCACCAAGGCCAGGACGTCGTAGAGCTGCGACTGGCGGACCGGCTTGGTGAGGTGAGCGGCGATCCCGAACTCCGCCTCGGGCCGCTGAGCCAGCTCGGCGGAAGACGACAGGAGCACCAGGCGGAGCTGGCCGAGCTCCGCGTCCTCGGAGATGGTCAGGGCAACGTCCAACCCATCCATCTCGGGCATGTGGTAATCGATGATGGCCACGTCGAAGGATCGCTCGCTGTTCTTCACTTCCCGAAGGAGTTCCATGGCCTGCGGGCCGCCCGGCGCAGTGGTCACCACCATCGACCATGCCGTCAGCATCTGCTCGAGGATGACCCTGTTGGTGGCGTTGTCGTCCACGACGAGTACCCGGAGACCCTCCAGGTGTGACCGTGGGCTCGGCACGGGTTGGAAGCCCTGAACGGATGCCAGCTCCAGGCGGGCGGTGAACCAGAAGGTGCTCCCTCGGCCGAGTTCGCTGTCCAGGCCCATGGTTCCGCCCATGAGCTGCACCAAGCGCGAGCAGATGGCGAGGCCCAAGCCCGTGCCGCCGAAGCGGCGGGTGGTGCTGGTGTCGGCTTGGGAGAAGGCCTCGAACAACCGGTCACGATCCTGAGCGGCTATGCCCACGCCTGTGTCGGACACCTCGAGGCGCACGTCGACGTGGTCCTCGCTCTCGTGCACAACGCTGACCGAGACCACCACCTCGCCCTCGTCGGTGAACTTGACGGCGTTGCTGAGCAGGTTTAGCAACACCTGACGAAGGCGGCTGGGGTCACCCCGAAGCGCGCACGGGAGACTGGCCGGGACCAGGCAGGCCAGCTCCAGCCCCTTGGCGTGGGCCGCTTCTGACACCACTTGGGCCGCGTCTTCCACCACCGGGCGCAGTTCGAACTCGATGTGTTCGAGCTCGAGCTTCCCGGCCTCCACCTTGGAGAAGTCGAGGACGTCGTTGATGACGGTTAGTAGGGACTCGCCCGAGCGCCGGATCATGTCGGCGTACTCACGCTGCTCGGGGTCCAACGAGGTGCTGGACAGAAGCGCCGCGCTTCCGAGCACTCCGTTGATAGGTGTGCGGACCTCGTGGCTCATGTTGGCGACGAACTCGGACTTGAGACGGGAAGCCTCCATCGCCTTGTCCCGAGCCGCCTCCAGCTCGACCTCGGCCTGGCGCCGCCGTCGATCGGAACGAGCCAGCACGAGGAAGCCACCCAGCAGGGCCAGGCCCAGGACGCTGGCCACCCCCAACACGGTGGAGCGCAGACTGCGAATGCCGGCGAAGGCGGTGCGGGTCGGGAGCCGCACGGTTGCCGTCCAGCCGATCTTGGGGAGCGGCCGGTAGCTCACGAGCTCGTCGCCGGAGGACCCCGTCTCGGTGAGTCGGCCCGAGTCACCCTCGAGAGCGGCGCGCACAGCTCGGTCCTCATGACGCGACACCAGGCCGCGGGGTGCGCCTTCGGGGCCGGCCATGACGACCCCTCGCTGGTCGGTCAGGGTGAGGCCGGCGCCGCGCACGCTGGTCACCTCCTGGGCGAAGCGCTGCAGGGCGTCGAGGCGGTAGGTCAGTGACAGGATCGCCAACGAAGGACCCGGCTGGCCGGCCACTCCCGGGCCTCGAACGTAGGTGCCCACGGCTACCACCAGTGGCCGTCCGGCGAGCTGGGTTTCGTAGGCCTCGGAGACGTAGGGACGGCCGGTCGAGCTGATGCCCTTGTACCAGTCCCGGAAGGAGAAGTCCTTGCCCACGATCTCAGGCGTGGGCGGCACCACGTCGGTGAGCCGGCCGCTGAGATCGGTCACAAAGGCCCCGTAGATCTCCGCTCGGGATTCCTGGAGCTGGCTCAGGTGGAGCTGGATGCGAGCGGGGTCGAAGTTGGCGGGGTTGCCGTCGCCCAGAGCTGCGATCAACGCCGGGCGCTGGGAGAACGAGTTCACCAGCTCGACAAGGCTGCCCATGTGCTGCTCCAGAAAGGCGACGCTCATGTCGGAGGTGCTGCGGAGCTGAGTGTCGACCTCCCGCCGCACGGCGCGCTCCGAGAGGGTGATGCTCGAGTAAGTGAGCAGGGCGAGGGGCATGAGGCTGAGCAGCACGAACAGCGCCAGCAGCCGGCGACCGCCTCCTCTTCTCACCGCCCCACCCCGAGGCACGGCCCTCACGCGCCTGACGCGTCTATGTACACCGGCAAGGTATCGGCGCTCGGCGGGTCGGGGTTGAGAGGTTGACAGAGGCTCGGAGCCCATGCCGTGAGGCGTTCCTGCGGCTACAAGGGACTCGCACCCCTGCCTCGTCGCTGCAGCAATGGTCGCGGGCGCCTACCCAAGCGACGCCGTCCCATCGGGTGGCGTCGGCAAGGTACTCGTACGGCGCCGCTCCTAAGCCATGAGGTCGTCTTCAGCGCTCCAGGATGCGTCGCCGGCGCGGTGCTCGTGGTCCGTCGCCGGCCGAGCCGAACCGGCTCGACCCCCGAGACGCACGCAGCACATGCCCTCTGCTGGCTGAAGCCGCGGCGCCAGGAGTCCCTGGCCGTCAAGTGCCTCCGCCAGTCCCGAGAGCAGGTCTAGGTTCATCCCGCACACGATCTCCCGGTGACGCACGGCCAGGGCGTGAAACGGGCAGTTGGACAGCA
>JADDQT010000054.1:0-1516 GCA_016781225.1 Actinomycetota bacterium | reverse complement strand
GGTTGCGTCGCCAACGGCGTCGGCCAGCAGGGCGCCCGCGAGATCGTAGCGGCGGTCCGGCAAGGACACCGAGACCTCCTTGTCAGAGCGGCGATATCGCTTGGCGGGCCTTCCGGCGCCAGGGCCTCTTCGACCCGCCGGCCGCTCGAAGCTCACCTCCAACAGTCCGGCGGCGCTCAGCTTGTCCAAGTGGAAGGCGGCGACGGAGCGGGGGATGTCCAAGGCATCGGCGGCCTCATCGCGACCAACCCAGTCGTCGCGGTCGACGAGCAACGCATAAAGGCTCCTGCGCAGCGGCTGGTCAAGGGTGGCAACCTCCGACAGCCGGGCGTCCAAGCTCTCTCGCTCCATGGCCTCATTCTAAAAGGAAATGCAGTTGACCAAACAGCAGAAGCCACTCTATCGTCAATCTCGTTACGTCTTAGAAAGAGGGCCACGAAGACCATGAACCGACATGTCGGCACCGCAGCACTGGAGGACTGGTCCGAGTGGGAGAAGCCCGTCTTCCAGGCGTTCTGGCTGATGCGCATCGTCTTCACCGTCGCCCCGATCGTGTTCGGTCTCGACAGGTTCGCCCACGCCCTCGTCGACTGGAACCGCTGCCTCGCTCCGGAGTTCGTGGGTCTCTGCCCGGAACCACCGATCAGCTGATGTACGCCGTCCGGGTCATCGAGATCGTCGTTGGATTGGCCGTGGCCGTCCGACCCCGCTTCGGCGGCGTCCTCGTCGGCACCTGGTTGGCGACGATCGTCGCCAACCAGCTCTTGCAGGCTGACTATTACGACATCGCCCTGCGCGACTTCGGCCTGCTGGTCAGCACCGTGGCCCTCGCCCGGCTGGCGGTTGCATTCGCTCCGGCCGCCGGCCCTCGGTCAAGGCTCGGCGTATGAGCACCACCGCCGCCCAGGACGGGGACGGCCGGCCGGTCTTGCGGATCGTGCGCGGCGGCGCCGACATCGACGTCGACGCCGCCGAGCGCGCCGTCGCCGATCTCCTCGTCGCCTTGGGAATGGATCCCAGTGACGAGCACACGGCCGGCACTCCTCGCCGAGTGGCAGCGGCCTACGCCGAGATGCTGACGGCGCGGGCGTTCAATCTGACCACCTTCCCCAACGACGAGGGCTACGACGAGCTCGTCGTGGCCCGCGACATCCCCTTCTACTCGCTGTGCCAGCACCACATGCTGCCGTTCACGGGGGTCGCGC
This sequence comes from Actinomycetota bacterium, assembly GCA_016781225.1. Lineage (GTDB taxonomy): Bacteria > Actinomycetota > Acidimicrobiia > Acidimicrobiales > YB1-3. The sequence continues at coordinate 311 of JADDQT010000054.1, read as the reverse complement.
ATCTCGGCTACCTGCCCGGCGAGCGCATCCTCGGACTGTCCAAGCTGGCCCGCGTCGTCGAGCTGTTCGCTCGTGGCCTGCAGGTGCAGGAAAGGCTCACCAAACAGGTAGCCGACTGGCTAGAGGAGCACCTCCAGCCCAAGGGCGTTGGTGTGGTGCTGGAGGCCGAGCACCTGTGCATGTCCCTGCGGGGGGTGCAGGCCTGCGGGTCGCGCACCGTCACCTCAGCCCTGCACGGGCTGCTACGGAACGACGCTCGCTCGCGTGCCGAGTTCTTCGCCCTGGCGGGGTCCGCGCCCTGACCAGGGTCG
>JADDQT010000053.1 GCA_016781225.1 Actinomycetota bacterium | reverse complement strand
CACCGCGGAGGCCACCGCCCTACCCCCGGCTTCAGCCGATGCCGTCGTGGCGGCGCAGGCCTTCCACTGGTTCGGGGGGGACGAGACCCTCGGGGAGGTGCACCGCATCCTTCGTCCCAGAGGGCGTATCGGGCTCATGTGGGCGATGCGAGACGAGCGCGTCCCCTGGGTACGCGCCCTCTACGAGCTCATCGAGCCTTACGAGGCCGGGGTCCCGCGCTATCGCTACGGCGCCTGGCGCGCCGCCTTCGAGCGAACCGAGCTCTTCACGCCACTCGAGGAGGCCCATTTCGCCTACGACCAGCAGATGGATGCCGACCGCCTGGTCCTGCGCCTGGCCTCGATGAGCTTCATCGCCGTTCTTCCCGCCGGCGAGCGCCAGCAGATCCTCGACCGGGCGCGGGAGGTGGTGGCCCACCTGGGCGAGCGGTTCGTGCTGCCACACGTGGTCGACGTCTTCTGGTGCGCCCGACGCTGACGGGAGTGCCGGTGTTGGACGACAGGGATGGAGAATGCCTCAGGGTCGCCGGGAAGGTGGCCGATGTAGGGGGGGATGGCTCACGAGTTGCTCGACCGTCTGCTCCAGAGCATGGACGGGACCGACGCCTCCGACCTTCACCTCAAGGTCGGAGCCGTGCCCAGAATGAGGGTCCACGGGACGCTGATCACCATCCAGGGGGAGGAGCGCCTGAGCAACGAGGCCACCGACCAGATGGCGGCCAGCATCATGCGCCCCGACATGGCCGAGCAGTTCGCCAAGCAGAACGAGGCCGACTTCGCCTACGCCATCCCGGGCGTGGGCCGTTTCCGGGTCAACGTCTTCCGCCAGAGGGGGACGGTAGCCATGGTCTTCCGACGGGTCCGTACGTCGGCGGCCAGCTTCGAGGAGCTGGGCCTCCCCGAGGTGGTGGCGCGGCTGGCCAACGAGCCACGGGGCCTGGTGCTGGTCACCGGCCCGACGGGCTCGGGGAAGACCACGACGCTGGCGGCCATGATCGATCACATCAACCGCACCCGCGAGGTTCACATCGTCACCATCGAAGACCCCATCGAGGTGCTCCACCGCGACGAGATGGCGGAGGTGAACCAGCGTGAGATCGGCTTCGACACCGCCGACTTCGCCGTCGCAATGCGCTCGGCCATGCGCCAGGATCCCGACGTCATCCTGGTGGGGGAGATGCGCGACACCGAGACCGTGGCCACCGCCCTGCGGGCCGCCGAGACCGGCCACCTCGTGTTCTCTACCCTGCACACCATCGACGCAACCGAGACCATCAACCGGATCGTGGACTTCTTCCCGCCGTTCCAGCAGAACCAGATCCGGGTGGCCATGGCCGGTGCCCTCCGGGGCACGATCTGCCAGCGCCTCGTCCCCCGCAGCAACGGCGGCGGGAGGGTGGCGGCACTGGAGGTCATGGTCGTGAACGGACGGCTCCAGCAGTGCATCATCGACCCCCACAAGACTGCGGACATCCACGAGATCGTGGCCGACGGTGAGTACTACGGGATGCAGACCTTCGACCAGGCCCTCGTCCGCCTCTACGAGCAGGGTGCCATCGACCTGCGTGACGCCATGATGACGGCCTCGAACCCCCACGACCTGAAGGTGATGCTCCAGCGCAAGGGCTTGGTGGCCGCCGGCTCACGCTGAACCTCGAGCCGACGGCTCTGGTAGAGGGCTCGACGCGCTGCAAAGGTTGTGGACGGGAGCAGGGACGGCGCGGGAGGCTCTGGCCTTGCCCGAGGACTGGGGACCGGCCGGCACGCAGAGCTTCGACGTGGCGCGCTACCGCCAGGTGCTGGGCCACTTCTGCACGGGCATCACCATCGTCACCGCCGTCCACCGCGACCCACCGGGTGGCGGGGCACCGGCGGGTTTCAGCGCCCAGTCGTTCACCTCGGTCTCCCTGGACCCACCCCTCGTCGCCATGTGCCCGGGGAGCGCCATTCTCAGCTGGCCGAGCATCCGTGACGCGGGCGCCTTCTGCGCCAACATCCTTGCCCAGGACCAGGAGGCGCTCTGCCGCCGTTTCGCCACGCGCGGCGTGGACAAGTTCCAGGGGATCGGGTGGAGGCCGTCCCACGCCACCGGCTCACCGGTGCTCGACGGCGTGCTGGCATGGGTCGACGCCAGGATCGAGGCCATCCACGAGGCCGGGGACCATCTCATAGTGGTCGGAAGGGTCGTCGACCTGGACGTGAACCGGGAGGCGTCGCCTCTCCTCTTCTACCGGGGTGGCTACGGCCGCTTCGAGCCGTAGGACCGGTCGTGGAGAGAGTCGCCTTGGGCACCGTCCTCTTGCTGGCAGGCGCTTTCAAGCTCGGCCAGCGAGCGTGGCCCACTGCCGCCGCCGAGTTCGGCGCCCCGCGCTGGGTGATCGGCGGGCTGCCCTGGCTGGAGCTGGTCCTGGGCGGCCTCCTCATGGCCCAGGTGGGCGTACGCTGGACGGCCGCCGCCTCGGGCATCCTCTTTGCCCTGTTCACCGTGGCCGTCGCCCTGCGCCTTCGGAGCACAGAGCAGGTCCCGTGCGGGTGCTTCGTCGAGACGTCACCCGAGCCGGTGGGTCTCGACACCCTGGTGCGCAACGTCTTGCTGACCGCCATGGCTGCGGTCGGCGTAGTACGCGGTGGCCAGGTGGGGCGTCCGGAGGTGATCGCCGGGGTGGCTGTCGGCCTCTTGATCGTCGCCCAGTCCCGATCCCGGATCGGCGCCCGCCGCTAAGTCCACCGGTACTCTGGCGCCCTATGCCGAACGTCATGGCGTCCGAGGTCATCCAGGGCGTGGTGATCGTGGAGCCCGACGCCCAGGGCGACGAGCGCGGTCGTTTCGTCGAGAGCTATCGCCGATCCTGGTTCGACCACGGCCGGGAGATGGTCCAGGCCAACCGGTCGGACCGTCAGGCCAACACCGTGGTCGGTCTCCACTACCACCTCCACCAGGCGGACTACTGGTACGTCCCCCGGGGACGGGCACGGGTGGTGCTCCACGATCTCCGAGAAGGCTCGCCCACCGACGGCGCCACCCTGGCGCTCGAGATCGGCGACGGTTCCGACAAGGGTGTGTTCATCCCGCCGGGCGTGGCCCACGGCTTCGCCGCCCTGACCGATCTCACCATCACCTACCTGGTCGACAGCTACTACAACCCGGCCGACGAGCTCGGAGTGGCCTGGGACGACCCCGAGATCGGTGCCGACTGGGGCGTCGACGAGCCGATCCTCTCCGAGCGGGACCGGTCCAACCCTCGTCGGGCGAACCTTCCCCCCGGACGCCAGCCCTACGCCGGCCTACGGACGTAGGTTCAAGTCGGTGGGCGGCGATGTCATTGCGGATTCATCCCTGACCACATAGCGTGGCCTTCTCATAGACGGAGCGTGATGATAGACCTGGCGAGTTTGGGACAGACGCAGGTGCTGCAGGCAGCTACGGCGGACGTGGCCGTGGCGCGCGAGAGGGCTCGGCGGCGGCGGCTCCGCCGGCTGGCGGTGGTGCTCGCCCCGGTCGCGGTGTGGATGTGGGCTCGCTTCGTGACCGGTGACCCGGTCGAGCTGGGAGCGCCCGCCCTACCGTTCCCGCCGGAGTTCATTCCCGGACTGCTGCTCACGCTGGTGCTGGTCCTGGCTCTGGCCGTCCCGATGCTCGGCGCCGGCCGCTCTCCCCACGTCCTGTTCCGGCCGAGCGAGATCGAGCTCGGGTTCGAGGACGTGAAGGGTGCCGGCGTGGTTGTCGAGGAGGTGGTGAAGACCATCAACCTCTTCCTTTCCCATCGCACCTTCAAGGAGCAGATGGGGGGCAGCTCTCGGCGGGCCATCCTCTTCGAGGGCCCCCCGGGAACCGGCAAGACCTACCTGGCCAAGGCCATGGCTCGAGAGGCCGGCGTGCCCTTCCTCTTCGTGTCCTCGTCGGCCTTCCAGTCCATGTACTACGGCCAGACGAACCGCAAGATCCGCTCGTACTTCAAGGCTCTGCGCCAGTACGCCCGCCGGGAGGGCGGCGCCATCGGATTCATAGAGGAGATCGACGCCATCGGCGCGGCGCGCTCGGGGATGGGCTCGTCCACGCAGCGCGAGGGGATCTCCGGAGTGGTCAACGAGCTGTTGATCCAGCTGCAGTCCTTCGACGCACCACCGGCGGGGCGGCGCCTGGCCGGGTGGTTCGTCGATCAGGTCAACCGCTGGCTCCCGGCCCACTCCCAGCTGCGCAAGCCGGTGACCCCGGCGGCCAACGTGCTCGTCATCGGCGCCACCAACCGGGCTGCCGACCTGGACCCCGCCCTGCTGCGCCCCGGCCGCTTCGACCGCTCCATCCACTTCGACCTGCCCAACCGTGGAGGGCGGCGGGAGATCATCGACTACTACCTCGACAAGAAGGCTCACGACTCGGCTTTGGACGAGCCCGCGGCGCGGGACACCCTGGCCGCCATGACCTTCGGCTACTCGCCGGTGATGATCGAGCACCTGCTCGACGAGGCGCTGGTCTGGGCCCTCCGCAGAGGTGGTGACGGACTCAGCTGGGACGACGTGCAGCAGGCCCGCATGACCGAGGAGCTGGGCCTCAAGAACCCGGTGGCCTACGCCGAGCACGAGCGGCGAGCCATAGCCACCCACGAGGCCGGCCATGCCGCCGTGGCCCACCTGGTGGGCAAGGGACGCAAGCTCGAGGTGCTCTCCATAATCAAGCGAGGTGACGCCCTCGGGCTGCTGTCGCACTCCGACCTCGAGGAGCGCTACACCAAGTCCCGCTCCGAGATCGAAGCGCTCATCCAGATCGCCTTCGGGGGGATGGTGGCCGAGGAGCTGTTCTTCGGCGAGTCGGGCACGGGCCCGGCCGGCGACCTCCAGGCGGCCACTTCGGCGGCGGCCCAGATGGTGGGATCGTTCGGGCTCGGCGGGTCGCTGATTTCATACGAGGCGGTCGATGCAGGCCCTGGCGCCAACCTCGTAGCCAAGGTGCTGGCCGCGGACGCCGGCCGGGAGGCGGTGGAGGAGATCCTGTCCCGAGCCAAGGAGGAGGTGAGCCGCATGCTCGAAGCCAGCCGCCATGTCGTGGAGGCACTGCGCAACGCCCTATTGGAACGGGACGAGTTGGTGGGTGACGAGATCGCCCAGGTGATCGCCATGGCCGAGCAGACGGTGATCGACCTCCGCGGGGTCCACCAAGAGGCGTGAGAGCTCTCCGGTTACCTGGTTGCGCCATCCGGAACCAGGTGACCGGAGAACCAACCGCGTGGGATCAGGGCGTCTCGGGCTGCCATCCCACCGCGTCGAGGACGAAGGCGTAGACGAGGGCCTCGTCCCTCCAGGCGTCGTAGCGGCCCGAGGGGCCCATGTGGCCCGCCCCGAGCTCGGTCTTGAGCAATACGGGTGCGGTTCCGGTGGTGCGGTCACGGAGCCGCTGCACCCACTTGGCCGGCTCCCAGTAGCTGACCCGAGGATCGTTCAGCCCGGCGGTGACGAACATGGCGGGGTACGGCGCCTCGGCCACGTTGTCGTAGGACGAGTAGGACTTCATGTAGCGGTAGACGTCAGGGTCCGTCTTGGGGTTGCCCCACTCCTCCCACTCGAGCACGGTGAGAGGGAGGGTCTCGTCGCAGATGGTCGTGAGGACGTCCACGAAGGGCACCTCGGCCACCACGCCTCGGAACAGGTCGGGCCGCAGGTTGACCGTGGCCCCCATGAGAAGGCCGCCGGCGCTGCCACCCCGGATCACCAGGCGCTCCGTCGAGGTGAAGCGCTGCTCCACGAGGTGCTCGGCGCAGGCCGCGAAGTCGGTGAAGGTGTTCTTCTTGTTGAGCAGCTTTCCGTCCTCGTACCACCTCCTGCCCATCTCGCCGCCCCCTCGCACGTGGGCGATGGCGAACACGAAGCCGCGCTCGAGCAGGCTGAGGCGCAGCGAGGAGAACACGGGCTCCACGCTGTGCTCGTAGGAGCCGTAGCCGTAGAGGAGCGCTGGGGCGCTGCCGTCGAGGGCCAGCCCCTTGCGGTGCACCAGCGACATGGGCACCTCCACCCCGTCGGGGGCGGTGGCCCAGAGCCGTGACGTCTGGTAGTCGTCCGGCTTGTAATCCCCGAGAACCGGCTGGCGCTTCCTGAGCTCCCGGGTGCGAGCCTCCAGGTCGTAGTCGTAGACCGAGTGAGGCGTGACCAGGGAGGAGTACCCGAAGCGGAGGATGCCGCTGTCGAACTCCAAGTTGGCTCCCGGGTAGACGGTGTATACGGGCTCGGCCTGCTCCACCACGTGGGTCTCGCCGTCCGACAGACGCCGCGCGGCCAGGCGCCGGAGCCCCGCCGCCCGCTCGAAGAGCACGACGTGGCCCACGGACACGTCGATACCGTCGAGCTTGACGTCGCTGCGGTGGGGTACGACCTCCGACCAGTGCTCCGGGCCGGGGTCCTCCACCGGGGCCTCCACCAGCTTGAAGTTCTCCGCCCCGTCGGCGTTGGTGACGATGAGGAAGCGGTCACCGTCCTCCCCTGAACAGTGATCAACGTCGTACTCCACGCCTTGTTCCCGGGGGGCCACTACGCGGAAGCGGCCGGTGGGGTCGTCGGCCTCCAGGTACCAGATCTCGGTGGTGACCTTGCTGGAGAGGGTGAGCAGTACGTAGCGCTCCGACTTCGTGAGGTGCACACCCAGGTAGAAGCGGTCGTCGTCCTCCTGGTGGACGAGGACGTCGTCGGAGGCGGGGGACCCGACAACGTGGCGCCACAGCTGGTAGGGACGCACCGCGGCGTCGACCTTCACGTAGAAGACGGTGCGGTTGTCGGCCGCCCACGCCAGCCCGTAGTAGGTGTCGGTCACCTCGTCGGGCAGATCTTCGCCGCCGTCGAGGTCCCTCACCCGCAGGGTGTAGCGCTCGCTGCCGTCGGTGTCGGTCGCGTAGGCCAGCAGGGCGGCATCGGGGCTCACCACGTGGTTGGCCACCTCGAAGAACTCATGCCCGGAAGCCAGCTCGTTCTGGTCCAGCATCACCTGCTCCGGGCCGTCCGGTCCGCCCCGGCGCCGGCAGGCGATGGGGTACTGCAGGCCCTCGATGGTGCGGCCGTAGTACCACCAGTCACCCTTGGGCGCGGGGACGGAGAGGTCGGTCTCGAGGATGCGCCCCACGATCTCGTCGTACAGCTGGTCCTGCAGGGTGTTCGTGTGGGCCAGGGCCTGCTTGGTGTAGGCGTTCTCGGCCTCGAGGTGGGCGAGGACCTCGGGGTTCTCCCGCTCCCGCAGCCAGTACCACTCGTCGAAGCGACTGTCACCGTGGACCGTGAGGACCGTTGGGCGTCTGGCGGCGACGGGCGGAGCGGAGTCCTCGGCGGTCATCTGCCTAGCCTGTCATTTCCAATGCAGGCCCTCGTGGTGATCGGCAGGGACGCCCGGGCGGTGGGACGTGCGGTGCGGTCCCGCCGGGCCCCGGGGGTAGCGGTGGCCGGTTTCGTGGGCGACGACGAGGACGCCGCTCGTCAGATGGCAGAGGAGATGCTGGGCGGCGTGGACGAGGTGGTACTTGCGGACGAGTCAGCGCGCGGGAGGGGCCCCCGCCCCGTGTGAGACCTAGGAGCTGGTGCTGACCGGGCTGGCCAGCTGAGCTTGGATCTGGTCGAGCAGCTCCAGGATCTCGGCGGCAGAAAAGAGGTCCCGCTGGATGGTGAGGCTGAGCCAGTTCTCCACCAGGCGCCCCGCAGGTTGGCTCTGCACCTCGGCGTACAGGTCGAACAGCCGGTCCTGCACCCGGGAGGAGCTGGAGTAGGTGTCGGGCTTGGTAACGCTTCGCCAGTCGGCGATGAGTTGGTCCGCAGTCATGGTCACCCCATTAACGTCGGCACGGTCCCCCGTGTTCCCCACTGATTTAAACACCAGAGGCGGAACTAAGCGGCGCGGGGCATTGTTAACATCACCGTAGGAGAAATTCCGCCTCGTCAGGAGCTGAGCCCCCATGGCCACCGCCGAACTCGATCTCGGGCGATACAAGCTCGGGTGGAGCGACACCGTCGACTACGCCTTCACCCCCAAGAAGGGGATCAACGAGGCCGTCGTCAGGGAGATCTCGTGGTGGAAGGGCGAGCCCGACTGGATGACCCAGTACCGGCTGAAGGCCCTCCGTCACTTCGAGCGGATCCCGATGAAGCCGTGGTTCGCGGTCAACATGCCTGACATCGACTTCGACGACATCTACTACTACCTGAAGCCCTCCGGGGAGCAGGTGGACGACTGGGACGAGCTCCCGGCGGAGATGAAGGCCACCTACGAGAAGCTGGGCATCCCCGAGGCCGAGCGCAAGTACCTTGCCGGCGTCACGGCCCAGTACGAGTCGGAGGTCGTCTACCACAAGAACCGTGAGGACCTCGAGGCCCAGGGGATCCTGTTCTCCGACATGGACACCGCCCTGCGGGAGCATCCCGAGATCCTGAAGAAGTACTTCGGCACCGTCATCCCGGCGGGGGACAACAAGTTCGCCGCCCTCAACTCGGCGGTGTGGTCCGGTGGCTCGTTCATCTACATACCGCCGGGCGTCACCTGCGAGATGCCTCTCCAGGCCTACTTCCGCATCAACGCCGAGAACGCAGGCCAGTTCGAGCGGACGCTGATCATCGCCGACGAGGGCGCCCAGGTGCACTACATCGAGGGCTGCTCCGCCCCGGTGTACGCCAAGGACACCGATTCGCTGCACTCGGCCGTCGTGGAGCTGGTGGCCCTGCCCGGGTCCCGCATCACCTACACCACCATCCAGAACTGGTCGAACAACGTCTACAACCTGGTCACCAAGCGGGCTCGTGCCGAGGCCGAGGCCCGGGTGGAGTGGATCGACGGAAACATCGGCTCGAAGCTGACCATGAAGTACCCCGCCGTCTACCTCATGGGCCCGAAGGCCAGCGGCGAGGTGCTCTCGGTGGCCTACGCCGGTCCCGGCCAGCACCAGGACGCCGGCGCCAAGATGGTGCACGCCGCCCCGGAGACCACGTCCACCATCGTGTCCAAGTCCATCTGCAAGGACGGTGGCCGCACCTCCTACCGCGGCCTCGTGCACGTGGACGAGGGTGCCTCGAACTGCAAGAGCTTCGTTCGCTGCGACGCCCTCATCCTCGACGAGGAGAGCCGCTCGGACACCTATCCCTACATGGAGATCCAGGAGCGCGACGCCCAGATCGGCCACGAGGCCACGGTCTCCAAGGTGGGCGACGAGCAGCTCTTCTACCTCATGAGCCGAGGACTCTCCGAGGAGCAGGCCATGGGCATGATCGTGAACGGCTTCATCGAGCCGGTCACCCGCACACTGCCCATGGAGTACGCCGTGGAGTGGAGCCGGCTCATCGAGCTCCAGATGGAGGGTTCGGTCGGCTAGCCGCGAGCGTTGGCCGGCACTGATCGCCCCTACCATTGAGCCATGCCGATGCGCACCAACTGCAGGCACTACGAGACGCGGACGTACCGGTCCGAGGAGACGGTGCACATGTGCCGGCTCGACCTGGCACCCGAGGCACCCTGGCGCTGCCCGGAGAACTGTCCCAAGTACGAGTTCCGGGGTTTCGACGCCGGTTGGACGCAGGGGAGCCTGGCTCGCAAGAACCTTCCCCAGGACCCTCCCAGGCTCGATGAGCACACCACCGCCCTGCTCGACCAGGCGGAGGACATCGTCAATTCCGTCGGCCCGGGCGTGCTTGAGGAAGTCGAGCGGCAGCGGGTGCAGCAGCAGCAGAAGTCGGAGGAGCCTCGTTGGAGGCGCTTCTTCCGCCGGCGCGGTTGAGCTGATCGAGCTTGCCTACCGCGTAGTCGACGTCTTCAGTGACGTCGCCCTCGCCGGCAACGCCGTTTGCGTGGTCCTCGATCCCTGCCCCGAGCCCGTCATGGCAGCCATCGCCAGGGAGGTGAACCTCTCGGAGACGACGTTCCCCACCGTGCTCGGCGACGGCCATTACGAGATGCGTATCTTCACGCCGACCCGAGAGCTGCCCTTCGCCGGCCATCCCTCCCTCGGCACGGCGTGGGTCCTCGGCCCCGGCCGCTGGGAGCAGACGACCGAGGGCGGAACAGTGGAGGTGGAGGCCGACGTCGCCGGGGCGACGATGAGCCAGCCCGAGATCGGAA
>JADDQT010000276.1 GCA_016781225.1 Actinomycetota bacterium | reverse complement strand
AGAAAGCGCGACTTTCGGTGAGCGCCGACAGTAACCTGCCAACTGGGCAGGCTGGCCAAGCGGGCGAACGTCCGCCTACCGATCACCGTGGTGCCCGAGGTTCGCGTCGGGACTCATACCGCCACCGTGTCGGCCAGGCAGTCCGACCGCAAGGGCGACAACGGCAGCGCCACGGTGAACATCGTGGCTCGGCGATGCGTCGTGGACCAAACGTCGACGACCCTTTGCTATTGACCTGATCGACGCCGCCCTGGGCGCAGAGGCGCCTGTGTGCTCGGCAGGGTTCGATGACTGGATCAGTCCTGCATCGGACGATGGTGACCGAGTTGGCGACCGACGCCTGCGCTTGACAGAGCCGCTTCGAGGCGACTGCGGAACTCGTCCGCGTTCCGGGAACCCAGGTACCACCGGAGCGGACGCCACCGCCATGGCGGCTTGCCCTCCCAGTTGGAGCGAACAGTAAGCCGCAGAGCTTCGTCGGTCCAAAGAGCGCAGTTGACCCGGTCGGAGCCGAAGGATCGAAAGCCCCAAGCGTCCCCTCTGGCCTCGGCCACTGGGACGACGTCCACCTCGACGATGTCGCTGAGCGGAAGTCGCCTGCGCCCGACGTGCAGGTAGTCGGAGTCGATCTCGTATCGTCTGCGGTTGGCCAAGGCGAGCATCAGCACGGTCCCCAAGAGGAAGACGCCTCCAACCACCGCACGCAGCAACACCGGCCCTCCCGATACAGCGGCAACCAGCAACACCGGGCCATCCAGGACTGCCATGACCTTGAGTGCGGCCAAGGGCGTGACACCAACACGCTCGCTGTAGCTCAGCCCACTCACTGGCCGACCGACTCGCCCGACTGGACATGAAGTTCGAGGCACGTCCATAGCAGAGTCTGTAGGGACTCCCCTGGAAACTGGCTTTGCGCCGACCTCGGCCGGGCCACCATCGGGATCCAGGTAGCCGGAGACCGCCCACACACCGTCGGCAGCTGACACGACGCTCATGTGCACCTCGTCCAGCCGTCCCGTCTGGTCTTGGCGCACGACGTAGAGGTTGGTCACATGGCGCGCGGTCTTCATGGCTGTCTGAAAGCGTTCCCACCCGGCGGGGATGTCTGCACCCCGGCGCACCACCGCTTCGTCATCGAACCCTGCCGATCCTTCTGGGTCGGCAAACGCCGCCAGCTCCGCGCTGGCCGTCGCCAGGGTGCGGAGGACAAAGCGATGGCAACCCGGTAGCTCGAGACGTTCCTCCAAGACGATGGCCGTTCCTGCGCCATACAGGTAGCGAGTCCCGCTGATCTCGCCACCGTGCCGATCGGCGATCGCCACCATGCTCGGTCCTCGCCGAACGGCAAGCACAGCCGCCAGCTCTTCGGTCGGAACGAGGTGTTCGGAGGATTCCCCATTTACGGCCAGCCCCCGGGCCAGGAGTGATCGCCGGGCAGCGGTCAGCACCTCGGGTAGTGCTCGGGTGCGAAGACTTTCGACGGCTGGCAGAGAGACCAGGTGAGGCCCCTTGGCGCCGTCTACCACTGCGAGCTCCTCGTCCGTGAGGTTGAGCAGCTCGATGTCACCGCTCTCCAGCAGGTCCAAGAATGGTGAGAGGGGGGACGGTTCCACCGTTCAATCCCAGAACTTGACGAAGTTGCCGGCCGCCTTCAGTCCCTTGCCACCAGCCTCCACGGCCTTCCCGCCGGTCTCCAGGGCCTCACCACCGAGCTCGGTTCCCTTTCCCACTGCCCAACTGCCCCCCCGCACCACACCACCTGTGACGTCGCCGGCGACATCGACCCCCTGGCCCGCCACCTTGGCAAGGGGACTGGCCGGGCCACCCACTGAACGCCCGAACGACTCGACGTCATCGCGTAGGGCTTCGCCCCCTCTGCTGATGGCGTCACCGGCCGCGTCGCCGCCGGTTGTCACCATGCGCCCCGCCTTCTGAGTCAGCTCACCGCCCTTCCCGAGCAGCCGCCCAGACTGCTCCAGGCCCTCACCTGAGATCTTCAGGGGCGCCACGACCTGGGTCTCGAGGACCGCCTTGCCAGCGCCGGTCATGGCCCTGGCGATCTTTCGGCGATGCTCCCAGGCGAGGTCACCCAACTGGTAGGCGCCCACCCCGACGAGGACCACGGCTGCAGCGCCTTGTCCTCCCGGGATGATGCTGAGCGATGCGGCCACATAGACACCCCCGGCCGCCACGCCCGTGCCCGCCACCACCCGGTCCGCAGTGCTGTCGTTCGGGCCGGGCGGATCAGCGTCTTGGCATCGAGGGCTACGCCGAGCGGCACAGCCACCCTCTGAAGTGGTCTGAGCAGGCGCGGCCCCTCCATGAGAGTGGTGCGGGCGGCCCGGATACGCCGGCGGACTTGACAAGGGTCGCCCGGTCGAGGACCAAGCTGGATCTCGACATCACGCTCACCAGGTCGACAGCACCTTGTCCGGAAACCAGGCTGGTCCGCAGCACTCGTAGCTCGTTCACGAGCCTCGCCGTTTGAGCCACGCGGGCAACGGCCGCGTCCTTCACCCGTAGGTAGTTGACGAAGTTGTACGCGCTGACGGGCAACGTAAGCCCGTCGTACAGCGTCTTGACGAGCTGCAAGGTGTCGAGAAACTCGAGAGGATCACGCCACGGCAGGAGCGGGGCCTTGAAGCCAGTAGCCGGTCCGGGCCGAACTGATCCCTTCGTGCCGCCCATCGGGGCCTTGCCCTTGGCCGTCTCGATCCTGGCGGCGGCGTCTTTGTCGGCGCTCTCCACTTTCTCGACCGCCTTGCCGGCCTCCTCCTTGGCCTTGGTGCGGATGGCGCTGAGGTCGCCCTTGGCTTCGGTGGCCTCCGCCTGAGCGGGCTGGTAGGCCGAGCTCTCGGCGGGGGCGGTGAAGGGGGCCAGGGGGTCGAAGGCAGCGGGGAGAGGCAGGAGAGGGTTGGTCCTGGCCTGGGCCGCCTCCAGCTTGTCGGCGGCGTCGCTGGCTCGCTCCTCGGCCTTGCGTGCCTTCTCCTCGGCCTCTTTGACCTTGCGGGCCCAACGCTTCACGTCGTCCTGGGCGTCGTCGAGCACCGTGGCCAGCTTGGACAGGGCCCCGGCCACTGAGGTGAACGAGCCCGCCGCTCTCTCGAGGTCTCGTCCGTCGTCGGTGACCGCGCTCACGAACGAGCT
>JADDQT010000275.1 GCA_016781225.1 Actinomycetota bacterium | reverse complement strand
GACGGCGCCGACGGTGCGGTTCCCGGCCTGCCCCTTGCCGAGACCCTCAAGCGCGTCGAGGGTGGGCGCTCCTTCGCCAACGTCAGCCGTGAGGGCCTGGTGATGGTGCAGACGCCGCACGCGTTCCGTGCCGGAGCCCTTCGAGCGGCTCATGCCCAGGGCGGCGAAGCCACCGACGACAGCGTCCTGGTCGAAGCGGTGGGCGGCACCGTCGTGGTGGTGCCGGGTGACCCTCGTAACATCCACGTCACCACCACCGCCGACCTGGAGATGGCCCGGCGCCTTTCGAACCCCGGGTGATCGTCGCCCTGAGAGGCCCTAGGACCAGACCTTCCACGGGGGATCCCCGGCATCCCAGAGTTGGTTGAGCTCGAGGTAGTCCCTGTAGGTGTCCATCCCCTTCCAGAAGCCCTCGTGGGAGAACACCGCCAGCTGCTTGTCCCGGGCCAGGTTGCGCAGCGGGTGGTGCTCGAGCATGAGCTCCGGGTCGTCGTCGAGGTAGTCGAGCACCTCTCTCTGGAACACGAAGAAGCCACCGCTCACGAAGCCTTCGGGCCGAGTGGGCTTCTCGTTGAACTCGTGCGCCATCGTCCCGTCGACACGCATCTCTCCGTACCGGGACGAGGGATGAACGCCGGTGACGGTGCCCACCAGCCCCTGCTCGTAGTGGAAGGCCAGGAGGCGAGCAAGGTCCACCGAGCCGATCCCATCGCCGTAGGTGAACATGAACGTGTCCGTGTCCAGGTACTGGCGCACCCTTTGCAGGCGTGCACCCGTGCCCGTCAGGAGACCGGTCTCGGCGCAGGTGACCGTCCATCGCTCGTTGCCCAGGTCGTTCAGGAACTCGGGTCCGCCGTCGGCGCCGGGCTGGAGGACGAGGTCGCTCAGGTGTTCCCGGTAGGTGAGGAAGTACTCCTTGATGTCCCAGCTCTTGTAGCCCAGGCACAGGATGAAGCGACGAGCTCCGTAGTGCTCGTAGAGCTTCATGATGTGCCAGAGGATCGGCCTTCCCCCGATGTCGACGAGGGGCTTCGGAACCCGTTCGGTTTCCTCGCGGAGCCTGGTTCCCTGCCCGCCACAGAGGATGACGACGGGCATTTGGGAAAGGCTCGCGCCGGCAGCGCTCATTGGTACCGCTTTAGCCCTGAATCGCCCCGGCTAAACGTGGCCCAACTCGACACTTGAACCTCGGTGGTGATGGAGTCGGGAAGGCGGGATTCGAACCCGCGACCTCAGCGTCCCGAACGCTGCGCGCTAACCAAGCTGCGCTACTTCCCGTGCACTCGATGCTATCGGAGCCTATGCCGGGGCCGGCCGGTACGACTCGTCGAAGTAGGTGCCCCCGTCCAGCAGCTCGGTGATGGCCTTGCGCAGCCGGATGGGGTCGAGGGGCTTGAGCAGCCAGCCGTCGGCGGCGCTGCGGCGGGCGAGGAAGACGTCCGCCCTGCGGTCGAGCAGCATCAGCACCGGGATGTGCACCAGGCGGTCCGCTCCTTCCTCCAGGCGCAGGTCCAGGCACACGGCGACGGCGCCCATGTTGCCGATCTGCTGGTCGAGGACGACGAGGTCCGGCTCGCTCTCCTGGGCGGCCGCCAGCACGGCTGGGCCCGAGGTCACCTCCCGCACCGTCACGTCGGGCACGGCCGACAGCACGGCGCACACCTCGTCACGCACCCAGCTCTCGTCACCGGCCACCACCACGTCGAGCACCGCCCGAGGGTAACCACCCTCCCGGGCGGCTACCATCTCCGCCTACCTGAGCAGCAGGGGCGGACCCTCGCAGGACGACGGTTCCAGGAGGCGGCATTGCTCGATATACAGGTTGAGCAGACGGATTCGTACACCCTCTGCCGTCCGGTCGGCGAACTCGACGCCTTCACCGTCAGCCAGTTCCGCCAGGCGCTGGCCGAGCTGGCCGCGACCCCCCGGCTACTGATCGACATGTCGGCGGTGCCCTTCCTCGACTCGGCCGGCCTGGGCGCCCTGATCGGGGGTATCCGCCGGGCCCGCGAGCTCGGCGGCGACGTGGCCGTGGCCTGCAACCGCACCACACTGGTTCGCCTGCTGCGCACCACCGGCTTCGACCGCATCGTCACCGTCGTGGACACCGTGGCCGAGGCCGCGGCCGCCCTGCAGCAGCAGACCGAGGCGACCGAGGCGACGTAGGCGACCTAGGCCCGCGGAGCTCGGCTCGCCGGCCGCAGGAACAGTTCGTCGGCCACGGCCCGCAGACCCTCGAGGTCGTGGACGTCGGCAGGTAGGAAGGGAACCCGGGCTACGGGTGCAGGGGCCACACGGGCCGCCAGGGTGGCGAAATGAGACTCCTCCCGCCCGGCGATGTCCACGAACTCGGCCAGGTTGGCGTAGAAGGGCGCCAGCCCGGTGGCGCTCGCAGCGGATCGGGAATCGCCCTCTGAGCCGCTCTCCATGCCACCGTCGCCGAACCACGGGTGGACCCGGTTGACGACGAGGGCCGATGTGGGGATCCCCGCCTCTGCCAGCTTGTCGGCGAAGTAGGCCGCCTCCCGGACGGCGTCGCGGGCTGGCGACGCCACCAGCAGGAAGGCCGAGGCATCGGAGGCGATCAGGTCGTGCACCTCCTGGGCCCGCTGGCGGAAGCCTTCCTCCATCCCCTCGAAGGCCCGGAAGAAGGCCACCACGTCGCTCACCACCTCGGCCCCCACGACCTTGCTGATGGTCCTGAGGAAGGCCTGGCTGGCAACGCTCATGGCCCGTAGATAGGCCCGGGTGGGCACCATGAGCAGCCGGAAGATGCGGTTGTCGAGCAGACGGGTGAGGCGGCGGGGAGCGTCCACGAAGTCGAGGGCATTCCGTGTGGGGGGGGTATCGACGACGACGAGGTCGAAGGGAGGAGCGTCATGGTCACCCGACTCCGACAGCCGTCCCTGTGCGTGCAGCTCGTAGAGCTTCTCCATCGCCATGTACTCGTGGGTCCCTGACAGCACCCCGGAGATGTTGCGGTACAGGCGGTTCTGGAGGATGGCGTCGGCCTGCTCGGGGCTGGCCGCATAGCGGGTCACGAGGGCGTCGAAGGTGGACTTGGTGTCGAGCATCAGCGCCCACAGCTCCCCGGGCCAGTCGCCGTCGACCTTCGAGGGGACGTCGCCGACCTCGGACAACCCGAGGGCGTTGGCCAGGCGCCGGGCGGGGTCGATGGTGACCACGCAGGCTCGCCGTCCCCG
>JADDQT010000052.1 GCA_016781225.1 Actinomycetota bacterium | reverse complement strand
TCTCGAGAAGGTCCTCGACCAAGCGTTGGAACCGGCGGACCTCGCCGGCGAGGAGATCCAGTGCCGTGGCCGCCCGTTCGGACAGCTCGCCGCGCCGAGCCTCCAGCACCTCGAGGGCCGCGACCTGGGTGGTCAGTGGTGAGCGCAGCTCGTGGCTCACGGCGGCGGCGAAGCGGACCTCCCTGCTGATCCGCTCCTGCAGTGCCTCGGTCATCTGATTGAACGAGCGGGCCAGCCCGACCAGGTCGGGGTCGTCGCCGACGTCGAGGCGCTGATCCAGCTGGCCGTGGGTGACTGCCGAGGCGGCGTCGCTCACTGCGGCCAGCGGCTTGAGCACCTGGCGGCTCAGCGTGAGGCCCAGGGCCGCTCCGCCCAGCGCGCTGAAGGCGATGGACCCGATGAGGACGTTTCGCAGGATGCGCAGGGTGTGGCGCAGCTCGTCGAGGCTGAAGACCTCGAAGTAGGCAGCCTCGACGGCCGGTATCGGCAAGCCCACGACGATCTTCGGCTCGCCCTCGACCACAAGGCGTTGGCGGGACGGCTCCCCCCCCACGACGCTGTCTCTGAGCCGGGCGGGAAGGTCGTCACGGCCTATGGCCAGGGAGGCGGCGAACCACTCTCCTCGCTGGTACAAGACCGTGTCGGAGCCAGCCGGGCTCTTGAGCGAAGCCAGGAGGCGCGGTATGTCAGTGCCCGGGGTCTGGACCGTGTCGCGCACCAGGCGGGCGTTGGCGTAGGCCTGACGGAGGACGGAGGCTTCGCGCTGGCGCAGGAGATAGGTACGGGCCAGCTGGTAGGTGAGCAGGGCGAGGAGGGCTGAGAGCAGGAGGGTTCCTGCGGCGAAGGTCACCGTGACCCGAAGGCGCAGGCCCGCTCGGCGACGGGCCGGCTGTCGTGGCGACGGCGGCTTCGATCTGGTCAGGGCTCCAGCTTGTACCCGAGGCCGCGCACGGTCACCACATGATGGGGCTCGGCGGGGTCGCTCTCGACCTTGGTACGTAGTCGGCGCACGTGCACGTCGACGAGGCGGCTGTCACCGAAGTAGTCGTAGCCCCAAACTCGTTGCAGCAGCGATTCCCGGCTGAGCACATGGCCCGAGTTCGTGGCCAGCTCGCAGATCAGGCGAAACTCGGTCTTGGTGAGAGCAACTTCCTCCCCGGCCCGACGCACTACTCCGGCGTCGGGCAGCACCTCGAGGTCGCCGAAGACCAGGGCTTCCGGCCCTCCACACCGTCCGGTGCGGCGCAGCAGGGCTCGGATGCGCGCCGACAGCTCCTTGGGCACGAAGGGCTTCGTCAGGTAGTCGTCGGCACCGGCTTCGAGTCCGGCGACGACGTCATGGCTGTCGGTGCGGGCCGTCAACATCAGGATGGGCAGGTCACCGGCGCTTCGGAGGCGTCGGCAAAGCTCGAATCCGTCCATGCCTGGGAGCATGACGTCCACCAGGGCAATGTGGACAGCGCGACGTTCCAGGACGCCGAGGGCCTCCTCCGCCGAGTCCGCCTCCACCACGGTGTGCCCTTCGTCTTCGAGCAGCAGCCGTACCGACGTGCGGATGCGCTCGTCGTCCTCGACCATCAGGATGCATGCCCCCACACCCGCGATCATGTCCGTTCTGCCGGCGTGCGTCAGTTCGACCTCCTCGGAGTGGTTGCGTTCCCTCCTGGCGCTCGGAGGTTTGGCCAAGGTGGGCTTCCCGCCTCCGCTTCCACGGTGCCCGACGGGCAGCGGGCTCTCCGTGTCGTCCCGGGACGATGCGGAGGTGGGATGGGGGGCATCCCTCGTCTCCGGGAGGTCGCAGAGGCGGGAGCCCATGCCGGGTGAGCGTGCCCTCATGGTGCTGCGATCCGGTTACCGAGTCATGTCAAGCGTGCTTCGGGCCGGCGACGCCGTGGCCACTGTCGTGGTTCTGTAACCAAGCGTTCTCAGTTCCGACAGATCGAGAGGGAACACCAGCCAGACGATGTGGTTCTGGCTCTGGCTCGCCTTCGTCTTCTTAGTCCTGGTCCTTCCGCTCAGCTACGGCTGGGGTTACCGTGGCTGGGGACCGCCCTACCCGTCGTACTACCGACGCCGCCGGAGAGCCAGGGCCGTGGCCGTCAGCGACCCCCCCACGGAGGCCGGCCCTGTCCCTGGCGTCAGCGCTGGAGCGACCGGTTGGCGCTGGGCCGCCGACGTCCTCTGCACCCTGTTAGTGGTGGCTGTGGTGTGGCTTGCGCTGGCCGTTCTCCTGTGACGGTGCCTCGATGGGGGATGCGGCCGAAGAGCGACCCGAGGTCGCCCGTTTGGCTCCGCCGGCGGGGAGAGGGATGTCATGAGGTCGCAATGCAAGCGTCGCCGTTCCGTCGTACCGCCATGGCAGGGTCGTCGTGTGGATGCTGAAGGGTCGGTCACCGAGGGACCATGACCGACGATCTCATGACGACGCTCCGCTCGTTCCAGCTCCATGGCGTTCTGGATGACGCTGAGGTGGAGGCCTCCTGGGACGGAGAGGCGCTGGCAGTCAGTGACAGCCTGCTGGCCCGCGCCCAGCTCGCGGTAGAGGTCGATCGGGCTCTTGCCGGCGTCAGCCAGCAACGCTTCCCATCGACGCTCGAGGGACCAGCTCACCTCGTTCTGCTTACCCTGGTCCGCGCTTGCGATGGCGTTCACATCGTCAAGTACGAGCGGCAAGCGCCCGCGCACTGCCCGACGCTTGCCCAAGCAACAACGATCACGGATCCGGGCCGGGACCCGGAGGTGGGTAACCAACCATGGAGGAGGCAATGGCGAACAAGAAGAAGCGGATGAATACCAAGGGGCGGCGGTTGTCGGAGGCGGAGCAGCGGCTCCATCGACTGGAAGCCCGGATCGAGCAGCTGGAGGCTCGACGGCAGACTCGCCATGAGGCAGCACCTGGACCTAAGGCCTACGAGGGCGGCACCCTCTTGCATCCCCGACCGGGCGCATGACGCCCAGCTGAGGTTCCCGCGCGGGCTTCTTCTCCAGCCGCCGCCGGCTCCCGCGCCTAGAGCTCGCCGTGGCGCGATCAAGGCGGGACGAGGAGGTGACGCGCGTGCGGGAGATAGGCAGGCGGGGACTGATGAGCATTGTCCTGGTGGTGTTGGCCACCGCCTGTGTGGGGCCGTCGTTCACTGTGCAGGATTATCGGCAGAAGGCCGCCAATGCTGCGGAGGCCATGCGCTCGGCAGTGGAGACGGCCCGGCTGGTAACTGGGGCGGCGGCCGAGGGCAAAACACCCGGCCGCTACGCATCCCTGGCCCTGTCGGAGGCCGAGATGGACGCCGGCAGCATCTCCGAGTCGTTCAAGGTGGTGCAGCCACCCAGCCAGCGACTGCAGCACTTGCGAGAGGAGCTGAGCGCCGTCCTCGACGCCTCGACCTCGGCGCTGGCCTCACTGCGCATCGCCGCCTACCGGGGCGACGATCGACGCCTGTCTGAGCTGGCCGCCGACCTACCCCGTCTTTCCTCTGAGCTGGCCCGCTTCGAGCACCTGGTACCTGGGTGAAGCGCGTCCTCGGCGCCGCCCTCGGCATCTTCACCGCCATCGGCGGGTTCATGGACATCGGCGACCTTGTCACCGACGCCCTCATCGGCGCCCGGTTCGGCCTGGCCATGGTCTGGGTCACCGTTGTGGCCGTCATCGGCATCACCGTGTACTCCGAGATGGCCGGGCGGGTGGCCACGATCACTCACCGACCCGTCTTCGACCTGGTCCGCGAACGCATGGGCGCCCGGCTGGGCCTGGCCAACGTGGTCGTTTCCTACCTGCTCAACGCCCTGACTCTGGTGGCCGAGCTTTGCGGCGTGGCTCTCGGCATCGAGCTCGCCACCGACGTCCACTACCTGCTGTGGGTGCCACTCGTGGCCCTGGTCACCTTCTTTGTCATGTGGCGCCTGCCCTTCAAGCACATGGAGCGCCTCTATGGCCTGGTCGGGCTGTTCCTGTTCGTGTTCGTGGTGGCGGTGTGGCAACTCGGCCCCGACTGGGGTGCCATGTGGCACGACGTGACCCATCCCAGCGTCCCCTCGGGCGAGGGCCTTCCCACCTACCTCTTCTACGCCGTGGTGATGCTCGGGGCCCAGATGACGCCCTATGAGGTGTTCTTCTTCTCATCGGGTGCGGTTGAGCATGGCTGGACCACCTCTGACCTGGGCCAGGCCCGCCTCAACGTCTTCATCGGCTATCCCATCGGCGGCATCCTCGCCATCGGCATCCAGGCGGTGGCCGCCTTGGCCCTGCAGCCCGCCGGCGTCCAGGTGGAGCACTTGAGCCAGTCGGTGCTGCCCGTGGTGATGGCCTTCGGAAAGCTGGGTCTGGCCTGCGCCGTGCTCGGCATCGTGGCCGCCACCTTCGGTTCGGTGCTCGAGACCCTGCTGTCGTCGGGCTACACCGCGGCCCAGCACTTCGGGTGGTCGTGGGGCAAGTCGGTCGCCCCCAGCAGTGCGGCCCGCTTTTCCGTGCTGGTCATCGCCACTCTGATCGGGGCCACCGCCTTCGCCCTCACGACCATCAATCCCATCACCATCACCATCTACGCCGTGTACCTCGGAGCGGCGAGCTTGCCGTTCACCTTCCTGCCCATCCTGATCGTGGCCAATGACCGCCGCTATCTGGGCGAGCATGTGAACGGCCGCTTGGCCAACGCCTTAGGGGTGGTGTACCTCTTCGTCGTCTCAGCCGCGGCCCTGGCGGCATTGCCGCTGCTGATTGCCACCAAGGGGGGTCTGTAGATGGCCCGCTACCTCGATGCCGGACTCGAGCTGCTCGATCGCCAGGTGCTCGACTGCGACGGTCGGCCGGTGGGCAAGGTAGACGACCTCGAGCTCGCCATCGACGACCGCGGCGTTCCCACCGTCCTCGTGGCCCTGCTCCTCGGACCCCAGGCCCTCGGCATGAGGGTTGGCGGCCGTGTGGGTCGAGCCATGGCCGGCATCGCCAGCCGGCTGGCCGGGACGGAGCGGCCCCTCGCTATTCCCGTCGAGCAGGTGGCGGAGATTGGCATCGTCGTCCGCTTGGACGTGTCGGTGGACGAACTGCCCGAGGCCGGGCGGTTGGAGCACTGGCTGTGCGACCAGGTGGTTGCCCGTATCCCGGGAGGACGACGTGCGACTGAGTGAGATGGTCGGTGCCGAGGCCGTCGACAAGGGCGGCAACGCCCTGGGAGAGATCCATGACGTGCGCCTGCGTGAGGCGACCGATGGGGACGCCGGGCCACGCTTCGTCGTGGATGGAGTGCTCGTGGGCGTCGGGGCGGTGGCAGCCCGGCTGGGCTACGCCCATGGCCAGGTTGGCGGACCGGCCTTGTTGGCCTGGGCGCTGCGACGCCTGGCTCGGCGGGCCCACTACGTGCCACGCCAGCACGTCACCTCCTTTGAGGGAAATCGCCTATTGCTTGGCGCCTTAGGCGAGGCCCTGGTGCACCCCTCCGAACACCGTCGAGAGCAGCCATGACCGAGGGCCTGGTGGTTCTCTTGTCCTGGGTCGAGCTCATGGCCATAGTGGGCGTCCTGGCGTGGTTGGTGCTGCGACGTCGATGACCTCAGCCAGGCCATCGCTTCAGAGGCGAGCACACGCTCACCTGCTGGCCATCCAGCGGCCGCAGTCGCGCCGGAAACGCCGCTTAGAGGCAGTGTCATCCCATGGATGAGTTCCTCGACCTGGTGATCGAAACCAACACCGTCGAGGGCCGCCTGGCGACCACTGCAGCCATCGCTGTCCTTGGGTTCGCCCTGAGCTGGGTCCTGGGGCGCCTCATCGCCCGCCGAGCTGGTGACGCCTATGGGCGCTACTACGCCCGCAAGCTGAGCCGCTACGCGGTGGCCCTCGTGGCCCTGATGGCCTTGGCCGTCGTCTGGCGAGCCTTTGCCGGTCGTGTCGGCGTCGTGCTCGGGCTGGCCACGGCGGGCGTGGCCTTCGCCATGCAAGAGGTCATCGGGGCAGTGGCCGGGTGGTTCAACATCCTCACCGGCCGCATCTTCCGGGTGGGCGACCGCATCCAGATGGGAGGGGTGCGCGGTGACGTCATCGACATAACGCCGCTTCGGACCAAGGTCCTCGAGATCGGCTCGGAGAGCGACGAGGCCACCTGGGTCAACGGGCGTCAGTTCACCGGGCGGATGGTGGCCATCTCCAACAAGGCCACGTTCACCGAGCCGGTCTTCAACTACAGCGCCGCCTTCGACTACATCTGGGAGGAACTCACCGTGCCGGTCAGCCACGGCGGCGACTGGGGCCAGGCGGAGCGCATCCTCGAGGACGAGGCGCGACGAGTGTCGGCGACGGAGGGCGCCAGCGGGGCCATCCACGAGATGGCGTCTCGGTACCCGATTCCCAAGGCCGAGGTCGAGCCTCGGGTCTTCGCTCGGGCCACCGACGACTACATGGAGCTTTCGGCCCGATTCGTTGTGCCGGTTCGCACGGCCCGCACCACCAAGGACGCCATGACTCGGAGAGTGGTGGACCGGCTCGCGGGAGCCGGCATCGAGGTAGCGTCCACGACCGAGGACATTCGCATCCAAGGCCTGAGTGATGCTGGGGGCGCTACGAACAATTGACGTAGCCAGCCACCAGCCACTGGGCGCCCATGGCAGTTGCTGGCTTCAGTATCAGCGATCCGTCAGCAGCATCCCCCTTCCCCCCCCGGCGCCGATCACGGGGCGGCCGAGCCCGGCTGAGCCTTGGTGCGGTAGTGACTCCCGATTCCGACCGCGATGGCGGCTAGGGGAACTGACAGGAAGGCGCCCACCAGTCCACCCACGACCAGCCCGGCGGCGACCACCCACACTGTCACCAGGGGGTGAAGCCGGACCGCCCGCTCCAGGATCAGCGGCTGTAGGAGGTTGCCTTCGATCTGTTGAACGGTGATGGTGGCGGCCACCACGAGTAACGCCACCCCCAACCCGTTGGTGACCAGGGCCACCACCGCTGACACCAGGCCGGCCACGGTGGCACCGACCAGGGGAACGAAGCCCCCGAGGAAGGTGAGGACCGCCAAGGGAACCGCGAGGGGCACGCCGAGGACCCAGAGGGCGAGGCCGATGAGCACGCCGTCGATGAATCCCGTGGCGGCGGTGGCGATCAAGTACTGACGCATCACCTGGCGTGCCCGGGTGGTGAGGTCCACGGCGTCGTCCTGGTAGGCGGAGGGGATCCGGGCTCGGAGCCAGTCCGCCATCCGGGCGCCGTCCTTCAGCAGGAAGAACAGCGTGAACAGCAAGAGAACGATGCCGCCCAACACCTCGCCCGCCAGTCGGGCCCGTCCCACGGCCCGCTCGGCAAAGCCACCACTGGCGGTTCGGGCCGTGTCGCGCAGTTCGGCCTCCAACTGCTCCACCCGCTCAGGAGTGAGGTTGAGCGGCTCTCCCTGGGCCCATTCCTTGGCCGACTGGATCCCCTCTTGGAGCTGTCTCCCGACATCCTCGAACTGGGTGGCCACGCTCGCCCCGATCCAGTACAGCACCACGGCCAGCAACCCCAGGGCAGTTACGAAGACGCTGGCTGCGGCCAGCGCCGAGGGCCAACGGCGGGCCCGCAGCCAGGCCGCGGCAGGCTCGAGCACCGCGGCCAGAAAGAGGGCAAGCACGACCGGAACGACCACGACGTAGAGCTGTATGAGCACGAACACGATCAGGGCCAAGGCGGCAGCGGCCACGAGGATGCGCCAGCCCCACGCCGCAGCACCGGCCAGAGCCAAGGGAACCTTGACCGGCCGTTGCTCGGTGACAGAGCGCTCGTCGCCCACGAGGGAAGCAGGCTAGGGCGGTCCCTGGGCCTGGCCTGTATCCGCGGGCACTGACGTCTGTTTATGGCCCTTCTGCCTAAGTGCGGTGCGCTCAAGCAGGGTCATGTTGGTAGAAGTGGTGTAACGAGCCCTGAGCGGTGACCGCCGAAGCGAGCGGCCACCGAGGGCTCCAGACTCGTCGGTTGAGAACCACCTCGATCGACGAAAGGAACACCACGATGGCCGCAAGGCAAAGCATGACAACCGACGAGGTCGTCGCCAAGACCTTGATCGAAGAGCACGCCGACTTCCTGCGCGAGGCAGTGGCGCTGGTGGCTCGGCATCTGATGGAAGCTGAGATCAGCGCCAACATCGGAGCCGACCATGGCGAGCAGAGCTCGGAGCGGGTCACCCACCGCAACGGCTACCGCAGCCGGGCGTGGGAGACCCGGGTCGGTGATGTCGACCTCGACATCCCCCGCAAGCGCTCTGGCGAGGCCTACTTCCCCTCCTTCCTCGAGCCCCGGCGCCGCTCCGAGCAGGCCATCGTGGCCTGCGTGATGGAGGCCTACGTGAACGGGGTCTCGACCCGCAAGGTCGACCGCCTGGTCTCCCAGCTGGGCATCGCCAACATGTCCAAGGACCGGGTGTCGGCCATGTGCCGGGGCCTTGACGAGCAGGTGGCCGCCTTCCGGGAGCGCAGCCTGGAGGGCAGCTATCCCTACTGTGGCTCGACGCCAAGCACGTCAAGGTCAGAAGCGGCGGCCACGTGCGCTCCAAGGCGGTGGTCATCGCCTATGGCGTGCACGATTCGGGCCGCCGTGAGGTCATCGGCGTCGACCTCGGCGAGGTGGAGTCCGGTGCGTTCTGGGTCGAGTTCCTCCGGGGCCTGCGGGCCCGGGGCCTCACCGGGGTGCGCCTGGCCGTCTCCGACGCCCACGAGGGGCTGAAGGCCGCCATCGAACGGGTCCTCGGTTGTCCCTGGCAACGCTGCACGGTCCATTTCGTCCGCGACATGCACCAGCACTGCCGCCCAGCCCAGCGAGGCATGGTCTCCGCCGCCCTGCGGGAGATCTTCACCGCCGAGAACCACGAGGCAGCCAAGGAGCGCATAGGCACCGTGCTCGAGCGCCTGGCCAGCCCGGTGCCCAAGGTGGCCCAGCTGCTGGAAGGCGCCGAGGAGGACCTGGTTGCCTTCTACCGCTTCCCGCCCGGCCACTGGTCCAAGCTTCGTAGCACCAACCCCCTGGAGCGGGTCAACCGGGAGGTCGGCCGGCGCTCCGACGTAGTGGGGATCTTCCCCAACGACGCCTCGGTGATCCGCCTCGTCGGCCCGCTGCTCATGGAGCAGAACGATGAGTGGCTGGTGGGCCGGCGCTACCTGTCGGCGGAGTCCTTGGCTCTGGTCCTCGACGACCAGGCCGAAGAAGGAAGGGAGGTACGCGAGCTCGAAGCTGCCTGAAGTGCCGACGAGTCAGTTACACCACTTCAGCCGACTTGACTTCAAGCAGCGCCGGTTGCCCGAGTTCTACGGCCCGAGCCGGACGGCGCACGTTCTCGGGTGGGTAGCCTGAACACGTGCCTCGAGAGTTCCTGCGTCGCCGTCCCCTTGTCATCGCTGTCGTCATGGCCGCCTTGACCCTCGCGGCCTGGACCAGGGTCGGCGTCGACGGTCCAGATGCCGGTCGCACCTCACCGGCGATCACAGCCGGCCCTGCGGGCTTCGACCACGCGGTCGTTCGGGTGAAGACCGACTCGGCGGCGAGCTGGGGGGCGTTCAACCGGTCCTCCAGGGCTGCGTTCGCCGGCGCGCTGGCCATGCTGGTCTCGCTCGTCCTGACTGGCCTGCGGGGGGCGGGGCAGGCGCGCGTCCAGCTCGTCGCAGTCACCCCGCTGATCGCTCGGCGCTACAGCCTCGTCGTCCGGGGTCCCCCCTCCTCCCAGCTCTCCTAGTCGTTACTCGACCCGGAACCGCCCGCGCCCTTCGCGGCGCTGGAGCTGGAGGAATGCATGTCGAACGCCTTTCATTGGCGTCTACTCGCCGTTGTGGCGGTGCTGGCCGGCGCTGCTGTCCTTGTCGCCACCCGGCCCGTGCGCCTGGGCCTCGACCTTCAAGGCGGCACCCAGATCGTCTTGGAGGCCCAGGACACCGAACGCCAGAAGGTGGACGGCGACACTCTGTCTCGCACCCTTGAGGTGCTGCGTCGCCGTGTCGACGCGCTCGGCGTCGCCGAGCCCAGCCTCCAGCGCTCGGGCAACCGGCGCATCATCGTGGAGCTACCCGGGGTCGCCGACCCCAAGGAGGCAGTGGAGGTCATCGGTCGCACCGCCCAGCTGCGCTTCCACCCGGTCCTGGGCGTGGAGTCACCCACCGGCGCTTCGACCACCACCAGCCCCACGAGCGTCCCCCCGGCCGGCCAGGGCGGCGAGGAGCTGGTGTTGGAGGGCGAAGGCGGCGAGCGTCTCCGTCTCGGTCCTGCTCGGATCACTGGCGAGGCGGTGGGCTCGGCCCGCGCCGCCCTCG
>JADDQT010000274.1 GCA_016781225.1 Actinomycetota bacterium | reverse complement strand
GCGCCGATGCGCTCCGGAAGAGCGTCGGCGAGCTGAGACAGACGCTCAGCGGCCTCCTGGGCTTCGGTCATGCCGCCCAGCACCTGCTGCTTGCGGCTCAGGTTGTCGCTCAGCACCCGAAGCTGGGAGTTGACGCCCTCGAAGGAGTCTCGGAGCCACTCGAAGACCTGACCTCGCCGCTCGTCGGCGGCAGTGACCATAGGGGCGGGCTCCGCCACCTTCTCGGGCTGCTCCACCGGATCGGGCGGGTTCGGCCAGGAGCGGCGCCGGCCCTCGCCAAAGGGCTGTGTCACCGGGCGTGCGCTGTTGGGTGCCGAGCCCCCTCCTTGGTTGGCGGGGGGAGCCAGATCGCCGTTGGTGGTTGAACGCATGTTCGCTGCCTGGGCATCGGGCCGGATCAGCGACACCTCACGGGGGCCGGCGGCCCAAACCGTGGCGCAGCCGTTGAACTGGCCCTCGCACAGCACGCCGCATCGAGGGCACTGGCAGGCGGCTTCCCCGGCCCGCATGGGATGCCCGCACTCCTCACGGACCGTGACCCCGAACTCGTGGCACCAGCCCATGGGCACCATGCTACGGGGATGTCGCCAGCCTGTCTTCCCCTGTCGGCCACTAACCTGCCCCCGGTGCGCAAACCACGGTGGGCCTACCTGCTCATGCTCCTCGTTGGAGCCGGCCTGGGGGTGGCCATCGCCGGCGTGCCCAGTAGGGGGGAGGACCCGCCTCTGCGCGTGCAGACCGACCAGACGCAGCCCACCACCATCGCTCCCGCTCCGGTCGAGACCACCGGCACCACAGCCCCACCGAAGCCGCCGCCCACCACCGAAGGTCGCACGGCCACCACCCGCCGGCGCTGAGCCCGCCGGCGGACCCGGGTTCCGAGCCGCTACTTCTTGGCCGCCTTGGCGGCCTTCTTTGCCGCCGGAGCCTTCTTGGCTCCCGCCTTCTTGGCCGGACTGGAGTCCTTCACCGGCACGTCGTGGTCATGGTCGTGCGCTTCGCCCTCGTGCTCGCGCTCGAAGTTCTCATGGGGGAAGTGAGCATGCTCGAGCTCGGCGTGATCGTGCTCGTGCTCGTGCTCCGAGCTCAGGTGGTCGAAGCCGCCGGCCAGCCGGTTGTGATTGTGCGTCACGTGGTAATGGGAATGCCCATGCACGACGGCATCGTGCCGGTGCGGCTCCCACTGCTCGTGCTGCTCGTGTCCCTCAGCCATGTCCGCCTCCTAGGTTCGCGACCGACGTTAGCGGCTCGGCCGGAAACTCTTCGCTGTGGTGGGCGAAGACAACGATGTGTTGCCCGGGGCCGAGACGCGGGCGTCCTGGCCCGCGCACCGGCGTGTGCTACAGGTGCTCCACTCGGTCGTCCACCAGCCGGCGGCGGCTGTCGAACACCGCCTTGGCCTCCGAGACCACCATCTCGTAGTCGAACTCGTCGTGATCGGTGAGCAGCACCACCAGGTCGGCCCCGGCCACCTCCTCGGCGCTCGCTTCGACCCGAGTTACCCGCTCGCTGATGTGGCCCTCCACCACGTGGGGGTCGGCGGCTCGCACATTGGCGCCGAGGGTGAGGAGGCGTTCCGCCACCACTACGGCGGGAGACTCCCGGGCGTCACCAGTGTTGGCCTTGTAGGCCAGGCCGAGCAGCAGGATGCGGCTTCCGTTGACGGCCAGCCGGCGGCGGTTGAGGTGCATCATGACGCGCCGCGCCACGTAGTCGGGCATGTGGTCGTTGACGTCGTTGGCCAGCTCCACGAAACGAAAGCTCTGCCCCAGGGCTCGCTTCACGCGCCATGAGAGGTAGCTCGGGTCGATGGGAAGGCAGTGCCCGCCCACACCCGGACCGGGACGGAAGGGCATGAAGCCGAAGGGCTTCGTGGATGCGGCGTCGATGGCCTCCCAGGCGCTGATGCCCAGCTCTCCGGCGAACATGGCCAGCTCGTTCACCAGGGCGATGTTCACGTGCCGGAATGTGTTCTCCAGCAGCTTGGTGAGCTCTGCCACCTTGGTGCTCGACACGGTGACGGTGCGCTCCACGATGTTGTCGTAGAAGGTGCGGACCGCCTCCAGGGAGGCCTCGTCCACGCCGGAGACCACCTTGGGCGTGGTCTCGAGCGTCCACAGCTCGTTGCCCGGGTCGATGCGCTCGGGGCTGTAACCGAGGGAGAAGTCGTCCCCGACCACCAGGCCCGAGCCCTCCTCGAGGATGGGCCCCACCAGCTCCTCGGTGGTACCGGGGTAGGTGGTGGACTCGAGGATCACCGTCGCGCCGGGGCGCAGGTAGCGGGACAGGTTGCGAGCCGCGTCCTCGATGTAGGACAGGTCGGGGTTGCCGTCGGTGAGGGGGGTGGGGACCGTGATCACGGCCACGTGGAAGCCCTGGCATGCCCCGGCCTCGCTGGATGCCCGGTAACGCCCAGAGGCGATGGCCTCTTGCAGGGCTTCGGAGGAGATGTCCTCCACGAAGGACTGGCCGGCGGAGAGGCGCTTGGCCCTACCGTCGTCCACGTCGTAGCCCACCACGTCGTAGCCCACCTCGACCGCACGCATCGCCAGGGGCAGGCCCACATAGCCCTGCCCCACCACCACGACCTTGGCTCCCGCCGTCCCTGTCATCGCTGGATGATCGCACATGCTGGTCGCGCTGAGCGCTCGAAGCGTCCCACTCTGCGTCAGCCCGAGCGCCGGGCCCGGTCGGCGTTCATGAGGACCTCGGCCTCGAGCCAAGCCTCGCGAAGGCCCACCCCTGGCCGGCGGCTGGCTCCGCCCACGGAGGCGCCCACCCCTTGGCGGCCCAGGGCTTGTCGCAGGCGCGAGACCACCACCCGCAGGTGATCGTCGTCGCAACCGAGGGCCAGTAGGGCGAACTCGTCGTCACCCACGCGGGCGACGGTGTCGCTGTCCCG
>JADDQT010000273.1 GCA_016781225.1 Actinomycetota bacterium | reverse complement strand
TGGCCGCGGCCTCGACGTGGCTGAGCTGGGCCGGCTTGGGCGCCAGCTCGTGGGCGGGGGCCGCGACGTGCTCTGCGTACGTCTGGCCGGGCTGAGGGAACCGGAGGAGGCCGAAGACCTCGTCACCCACGGCCCAGGCCCCGGCACCGGAGCCGACCTCCTCCACCGTCCCTGAGACGTCCCACCCGAGGACGAGCGGGAAGTGCTCCCCCAATCTTGTCCGCCTGACCGCCGCCCGAGCTCGTCTTCCAGTCCACGGGGTTCACGCCTGCCGCGTGCACGCCAATGAGCACCTCCCCGGCGGCGGGCTCC
The DNA here is from genome assembly GCA_016781225.1 of Actinomycetota bacterium. Lineage (GTDB taxonomy): Bacteria > Actinomycetota > Acidimicrobiia > Acidimicrobiales > YB1-3. Next base: position 2,896 of record JADDQT010000273.1, on the reverse strand, counting down.
GGAACGGGTGCCTCCTCGTAGTGAACCACTTCGGGGCCGCCGTAGGCGTGGATGCGAGCCGCCTTCATCGTCGTGGTCAAGGCCAATCTCCAATCGCTCTAATACCTTGGCACGGCAGTAGAATCCCACTGTGTTGACCACCTCGCTCGAGGATCTTCGCCGCGCCGAGCGAATCATGATCCTGTTCCGTGCGGTGGCGTGCGTCTTCGCCGTCGTCCAAGTGCTCCTCTACCACCGCCTGCCTTGGCCCCCCGGCTTCAAGGAGGTGGGCCTGGTGCTCACCGCAATCCTCATTCTGGGGAACCTGCTGGTCTGGCTCGGGCACCGCCGAGCCGACACGCTGCGCCGGGCCCAGCAGCTGGCGGTGGCCACGCTCCTCTTCGACACGGTCATGGCTTCGGCTTTCGTCTGGCTGATCACCTTCGACGAGATCTCGGCCATCTGGGCCCTGCTCTACGTGATGCCGCTGGAAGGTGCGCTGCGCTTCCGGCTCCGGGGTGCGCTGGCGGCGTGGGCCCTGAGCTCGGTCCTGTTCTCGCTGCGTGAGATCTGGGGTTCCGAGCGCTACGGCTACCAGCTGCTCTGGCACACCGTCTCGTTCAAGATGGGGATCGGTCTGCTCATCGCTCTGGTGGCGGGGATCATGGCCGAGGACCTCGTCCGCCAACGCATGCGCCTGGCCGACGCCTTCGACCAGCTGAGCCGATCGGACCGCTTCCGATCGGATCTGGTGTCCAGCCTGACGTCCGACGCACGCAGCCCCGTCGCGCTGATCCTTGCCGAAGCTGCGGCCAAGGGCGTGGGCGGTGTCCGCAGCCGCGTGCGGCTGTTCCCCCGCGAAGGCAAGGAGCACTGCTACGTGTGGCCGGCCGATTCGTCGGAGGACGCCGACTTCGACCGCACGGTGACGGTGGTCCACCAGGGCGAGGAGGTGGGGGACATCTCGGTGTCCAAGGCCGAGGGGCAGACCATCACCGACGAGGAGCAGAGGCTGCTGGAGGAGCTGGGTTCCCAGGCCGCTCTGGCTCTTCGAAACCTGAGGTTGGCCGGTGAGCTCGAGGAGCGGCTCGAGGAGCTGCAGGCGTCTCGCCAGCGCATCGTGACGGCCCAGGACGAGGAGCGTCGGCGAATAGAGCGCGACATCCACGACGGCGCGCAACAGCAGCTCGTGGCTCTGGCCATCAACCTCGGGTTGGCCAAGGTGCTGATGGAGGAGGACCCGAGCGAGGCCGAGCGCCTTTTCGACCAGTTGAAGGCCGACGCGCGCGACGCCCTGGAGACGCTCAGAGATCTGGCCCGCGGGCTCTACCCACCATTGCTGGTCGACAACGGCGTGGCGGCAGCCCTCCGCTCCCACATCGAGAAGATGGGGATGGACGCCGAGGTCCATGCCGATTCGTTGGCCACCACCCGCTTCGAGACCCAGGTCGAGGCCGCCGTCTACTTCTGCTGCCGTGAGGCGCTCCAGAACGCCTCCAAGCACGCTCCCGGCGCCCACGTCGTCGTAATGCTGGCCGTCCAGTCCGACTGTCTCGGCTTCTCCGTCGCCGACTCCGGACCCGGTTTCGACACGAGCAACGTTGTCGTCGGCTCGGGCCTGCGCAATCTGGCCGATCGCCTCGAGGCTCTGGGGGGCCACCTCGAGGTCCGGTCGGCCCTCGGGCAGGGCACCACGGTCGCCGGACAGCTGCCAGCCAGGGTGCCCCGGGGCAGCGAAGGCTCGTCGACAGCGGTGCCCACGCCGGCGGTTACGCGCGCCAGCCTGCCGATCTGAGAGGATCGGGCCATGGACGCCATCACGTTGCTCGTCAAGGACCATCAGACCGTGGAGAAGCTGTTCGAGAAGTTCGAGCAGACCGGGCCGCGGGCGATGAAGGCCCGCAAGTCCCTCGCCGATCGCATCGTGCGGGAGCTCTCGGTCCACGCTTCCATCGAGGAGCAGGTTCTGTATCCCGCAATCCGCGAGGCGCTGGCCGAAGCCAAGAAGATGGCTCCCACCCGGCCGCACCCGAAGGCTCCCGACGCGCCACCCGGGAACATCGCCGCCGACACAGGGGCCGCGCTGCTGGACAGGGCGCGGGACGCGGCCAAGAAGGCCCAGACCGAGATGCCCAAGAAGGCGGCCAAGGCAACGGCCAAGAAGGCGGCGGGCCGGTCCAGGTCCAGCCGCTAGTACAGCCGTCCGAGGCCCCCTCCGTCCGAGGCTCCGAGGCCGTGGCCATCCGGGTTCTCATCGCCGAGGACAACTACCTCGTGCGAGAGGGGATCAAGCGCCTGGTGGAGGCGCAGGCCGACGTCGAGCTGGTGGGTACCTGCGCCGACCTCGACGGGCTCATGGCTGCGGTGCGTGAACAGTCGCCCGACGTCGTCCTCACGGACATCCGCATGCCCCCTACCGGTACCGACGAGGGCATCAGGGCGGCCGCCGAGCTCCGGGAGACCAGCCCCACCACTGGCGTCGTCGTCCTGAGCCAGTACTCCACGCCCGCCTACGCCCTTGCCCTGCTGGCCAAGGGCGCGGCCGGGCGCGCCTACTTACTGAAGGAGCGGCTGTCCGAGGCCGAGCAGCTGATGACCGCCATACGAGAGGTGGTCGCAGGCGGCTCGGTGATCGATCCTGCGGTGGTGGAGAGCCTGGTCTCGGCCCGCGCCAAGGGTCCGCAGTCGCCGCTGCACCGCCTCACCCCGCGGGAGAGCGAGGTCCTCTCCGAGATGGCCCAGGGCAAGAACAACGCCGCCATCGCCGCCTCGCTCTTCGTGAGCGAGCGGGCCGTGGAGAAGCACATCAACTCCATCTTCTCCAAGCTCGGACTGAGTGAGGACCAGGACGTGAACCGCCGGGTGAAGGCCGTCTTGCTCTCCCTGTCCGAGCAAACGCGACCGTAGACCGCGTGGG
>JADDQT010000272.1 GCA_016781225.1 Actinomycetota bacterium | reverse complement strand
GTCGTTCAGGGCGTGGCCGTGGCCATCCGGGCTATTCGTTCAGGACGCAGCCGCCGAGTGCCGGCGCACCCGCGAGCCCGATGACGACGGCGCCAGACGGGGACCACCGGCGTCCGGCGGAGATCGGCCCGTTCGTCGAGCGACGCTTAGGCGGATAGGAGTGCAGGGTCATCGTTACGTGCGTCATTCACCCGCCGGCTGACCGGCCGATGAACGAGCGAGCCTGTTGGGGACGGCACAAGCAATTCGCCGAGTCGGGCAACGTCCCCGCCGTGTGGATTGAGCCACGAGCCCCAGGCCTCCCGTCTCAGCAGGGCCGGCATCCGGTCGTGGAGCGGGGCCACGTCCTCGTTGGCGGTCGTGGTGATGATCGTGAACGTCACCACGCTCTCGCCGCCATCGCGAGACCAGCGGCTCCACAGTCCGGCCATCGCCAACGGAAAGCCGTCTGGCCTCGTAAGCAGGTACGGCTGCTTTCCCGCCGGCGAGGCCTTGAACTCGAAGAAGCCGGAAACTGGGACCAGGCAGCGGCGCCCGCTTTGCATCGCTTCCGCAAACGCTCGTTTGCTGAACAGCGTCTCGGCGCGGGCGTTGATTGGCCGCGGCCCCCGGTCCGGGCTGTCAGCCCATGGTGGGACGAGGCCCCAGCGCATCGTGCCGACGCGGCGCCCTGCCCGCCCCTCGGCGACAACGTAGAGCATGGCCCCGGGAGCGGTGTTGTAGCTCGGCGGAAGCTCAGGAGCGGCGACTTCCTCAGCACTGAAGTGCTCGGCCAGGAAGTCCCGCGGCAGCGAGGAGACGACCCGCCCACACATGGTTGGAACGTAGCGCCTCGGCCCGATCCGTCAGGGTCGACTCACTGGCCGACAACCTCAGCCAGCGATCGGACAAGTTTTTGAACGCCGTCGTCCTCTCGCCCGGGAGCGACGCCCTGGTAGACGTCGAGGAAGACCGAGAGGCTCTTGTGCCCTGACCACCGCTGGCAAACCGTTGCGTCTACGCCTGACCGGAGCCACCAGGAGCAGGCGGCGTGCCGCAGGTCGTGGCGTCGAAGTCGCGAGAGCTTTGGCTGTCGTGGATCGCCCGGAGCCAGGTTCTTGCGGGGCGGAAACATCTCTGCCCGGGCGGGCTCCCACACGTCTCGGGCGAAGAGGGACAGGTCGAACGGTCGGCCTCTGCGGTGGAACACGAGTCCATCCGGTCCTTCGCCGAAATCCCGCCGGTGGCGCTGCAATCGCTGGACTAGCAAGGGGGGTACGGGCACCCGGCGGGTGTCAGCGATGCCTCGATCCTTGAGCGGTCCCCACTCGGGATCCTCGTCGGGGTCGAGCCACCGAGCCGCCACCTTCCGCCTGCTCCGCCGCACTGTCAACCACCCTGGGGAGTCCCCGGGCGGCAACTCGACGTCCTCCCAGAGCAGGCCGACGGCTTCATTCGGGCGCAGACCGCACAAGGCCATGACCAGGACATAGCAGCTGACAACGCCGCCCCAGGTTCCGACCTCGGCGCATCGATCCGCCAAGGCGATTGCCTGCGGGACGTCGAGGACGATGTCCTTGTCGACAGCGAGCCCCTGACCGCTCGCTGGCTGCTGCGCTTTGGTCTTCACCTTCCGCCGTGCCTTCACCGCCAGCCAGGGGTTGTGTGAGACGGGAATGTCGTCCCTGGCGACCGCCCAGGCCCAGCACGCCCGGAGTGGCTGGGTGTACCTGACGATCGTGGCGGCAGCGACCTTCTTCTTCGGATTGCGCTGGCTGGTCTCGAACCGGCGGACGAACTCCTCGATCTGAGCGGTCGTCACGTCGGCTGCAGGCTGGGAGTGTGCCTCCAGCCAGGCAAGTCCAACAGCCTGTTGCTCAGTCAGTCCCGCACGATCCGGTGTGGTGAAGCTGGCGTGATCCAGGTAGTCGACGACCGCGGCGCGCGGCGCGCCGTCGAGCACAATCCCTTCCGGCAGGAGCCACAGGCGGGCCCGGTTGAAGGCGGTCGCAGCGAGGAGCTTCGTCTTCGGCTCCCACTCAGGATGGCCCCGGTAGAACTCCTCGGTGATCGAGAAGACGGTGGCGACGTTCCGAGACGGATCGGGCTCGGGAACGATGAAGCGCTTGGCTCTTAGGTCGAAGGGAAGCCCGCTCGCATAGCCGCGCTCGAGTCGCTCCTTCCAGGCTTCGGCTAGCCCGGCCCGCGGGAAGCGCTTCGAGTACTCGATCCCGTCGGCTCGACCGTTGACGTCCCACCGGTCCGCTGACCTCCGGCGACGGTATCCACTCCGGCGGTCGACGGTGGTCACCGCAGTCGTGGTCTTCGTGACGCGGCAGGAGAAGTTCGAAGGAACAAACGGCTCCGGATAGTTGCGGGCCACGGTCCTCCTCCGTCCTCCCGTCTGTACGAATTTCGTCTACGTTGCGGAAAGTGAGCGGAAAGTAGCCTAGCTGAAGCCTCCGGACAGGGAATGGAACCTGCCCTCACAGGTCGCCTAATCTCCACTTTCGTGAGCGTCGTCTTCCTACGAGTTAGCGGGTGTCACCAGGGGATTTATGTCCCGGCGCCTTCCGGAGCCCGGTCACCGGTTGCGGCGTAGACTGGTGCCAAGGAGAGGTGCGAGAGCGGCCGAATCGGACTCACTGCTAATGAGTTGACCTTTCACCGGGTCCGAGGGTTCAAATCCCTCCCTCTCCGCTCCTCGACCATCAGCCGCCTAGACTCGCCGGTTGCTCCCGCGCTCGTAGCTCAACGGATTAGAGCATCTGACTACGGATCAGAAGGTTGGGGGTTCGAATCCCTCCGAGCGCGCTACACCTCAGCAGGCGATTCGCCCCGGAAGCCCCGGCTGACCTGCTGGTTCTTGCTCCGCCTTCCTCCCTTCGTCGTGTTCAGGCGTGTCCACATGTTGTCACTGGATCTGGGGGAAACGTTGGGGAAACAGCCCCGTTTCGAGTCGCCGTGGGGGAAAGCTGGGGGAAAGAGCGTCCCAGCAACGTTACGCAAACGGTAGCGATCTCCGCGGACTCGCGGGATGCGCTCGATCGCCGGTTCTGTATCAGGCGGTTGTGCCGTAAGGGTCCGAATCACGCAGCG
>JADDQT010000271.1 GCA_016781225.1 Actinomycetota bacterium | reverse complement strand
AGTACTCCACCCGGTCGGCCAGCTCGGGACTGATGGTCGCCACGTAGGCCCGGACTTCCTCGTAGAGGGCAAGGTCGTCGATCACGACCCCTCGGTAGTTGGCGTTGAACTCCTCCCGGATGATCCGCACCGCCATCTCCGGCTCGCAGTAGAGGAGGGTCGGCGTCTTGGTCCGCCGGGCGGCCTCGTCGATCTGCTCCCAGAGCTCGAGCAGGCTGCTCACGTCCCGGCGCAGCTCGTCGGCCGACGCCCCCTCGGCGGCGGTGCGCACGATGATGCCATGGCCGGCAGGACGGACCTCGTCCAGGATGCGCCGGAGCCGCTTTCTCTCCTCGTCGGGTAGGCGCTTGGATATGCCGTAGCTGTCCGACCCCGGGATGAGGACGATGAAGCGCCCGGGGATGGACACCTCCTGGGTGAGGCGGCCTCCTTTGGCGCCGATTGGGTTCTTGGTGACCTGGCAGAGGATCGTCTGCCCGGGGCGCAGAAGGTCCTCGATGCGGGCCGAGGACTGCCGGGAACCCCCCGGTGCCTCGCCGTTGGCCGAGAGCAGGTCGTCGCGGTCGTAGCGGACGTCGCCCCTGTAGAGAACGGCGTTCTTGGGTGTGCCGATGTCGACGAACGCCGCCTCCATGCCCGGCAGCACGTTCTGCACCCGGCCGATGTAGACGTTGCCGTCGATCTGGTTGTCGTCGTCCTGGCGCCGGCTCACGTAGTGCTCGGTGAGGGCCAGGCCCTCGAGGACGGCCAGCTGCGTGGCCGACTCCTGGACGTGGACGCACATCAGGTAACGACCGACGGGGCGCCCTTTTCGCTCGCGACCGCGCCGGATCTCGAGCACGTCTGGGTCTATGGGACCGACCTGCTCGATGGAGCCTCCGTCGGAGCGACGCTCCCCGCTTCCTCTTCCCCGACCACCTCGGCGGCGGCGTTTGGGGGACCGGCCCTGGGGCTCGGCGCCCGGTGCCTCGGCGGCACCACCCTTAACTGCCGTAGGCGGAGGGAACTTGGGGACCAGCACGGGCGCCGGTCGGCTGTCACCGACCCGGGGCTTGCGGGAGGTGCCCTTCGACCCCGTTGCCGACCTCGGCGCCTCTGCGGGAACGCGTGGCTCAGGCGGCTCCAGCGGCTGTGAGGACTGCACCGGAGACTGAGCCGGGCGACGCCGGCCCTGGCCGCCACGCGAGCCGCGGCGTCGGGGGCGAGCCCGTTCGCCGGCCTGCTTGCCATCTTCGGAAGGCGAACCGGTCATCGGTTCGGACATCGAGGGAGTCCCTTCTCATGACGCACGCGCGGTGACGTGCGGCGCGGTCGTCGCCTCCGACGAGAGGGGATCTCGCCGGGCGCCGACGCGCTGGATCAACTGCTTTGACCTCCTTCGGCGGTCGCCCCGTTGCGCGGAGAGCTCGGACCCCGCCAACAGCGCTGACCAGCGACGAAGAACAGATCATGTACGCGCCGAGTGTAGCCCGGAAGGCTTGGAACACACTGAGATCCACTCAGCCGAGATCCTGCGCGGTCGCAGGTCCGTCAGCTGAAGCGGCGCATGTGGACGTTGAGCACCAAGCCGATGGCCGCGAAGCTGGCGAGGGTGGCCGAGCCCCCGTAGCTCATGAAGGGCAGCGGGATGCCGGTGATCGGCATGATGCCCATGGTCATGCCCACGTTCTCGAAGATCTGGAACACGAACATGCCCAGGACGCCCACGCACATGAGCGTCCCCGAGAGGTCCTTGGACAGGGTCGCCGCTCGCCATGTACGCCACACGACGATGGCGAAGAGCGCGAGCAGCACCGCCGAGCCCACCAGGCCGAGCTCCTCACCCACCACTGTGAAGATGAAGTCGGTGTGCTGCTCGGGGACGTAGGCGAGCTTTGTCTGGGTGCCGCGGAACAGCCCCTTCCCGAAGACGCCGCCGTTGGCGATGGCGATCGTGGACTGCTTCAAGCTGTAGGCGGAGCGCATCGTCTCCGACTCGGGCTCGATGAAGGCACCCAGCCGGTCACGTTGGTAGTCCTTCACCACCCCGAGCTGGAAGACCAGCACCACGGCCAGGATGCCGGCGAAGACCAGCGCGGCCATGTGCCGGGGCCGGGCCCCTGCGACCACCACCATTCCCATCAGGATGGAGGCGAAGACCAGGTTGGTGCCCAGGTCGGGCTGGGCCTGGATCAGGGCCATGGGCAGCGCGGCCAGGCCCAGGACCGTCAGCAGCCGGCGCCCGTCGAGCTCTCCCCGGTGGGCGGCCACGTAGGCGCTCAGGCACACGATGACTGCCACCTTGGCCAGCTCCGATGGTTGGAGCTGGAACGGCCCCAGCTGGAACCACGCTTGGGCACCCCTCTTGTTGGAGCCGAGCGGGGAGAGCACCAAGACCAGCCCGACCAGCGTGGCCAGGTAGATGACGGGGGCGAAGTCACGGAACACCCGGTAGTCCCGGCTCGCTATGGCGACCATGAGGCCGACGCCGATGACGGTGAAGAGGGCCTGGCGTTGGACGAAGTAGGTCGGTGAGAAGCCGACGCGGTTCTGCGTGGCGCTGTAGACCATCAGCAGACCCATCACGCTGATCGCCGCTACCGCCCCCACGAGCGTGAGGTCTACGTGGCGCCACGCCGAAGCCGGGTTCCGGCGCAGGGGGGTGCTCCCGATTCCCACCGGCTTCACGGCTCAGTCCACCGCCCCGGTGGTACGGATTGGCTCCAATGGCCTTCCCGCGAGGCCTTCGAAGACCCGGCGAGCCACGGGCGCTGCCGCCGACCCGCCGAAGCCCGACTCCTCCATGAACACCGACAGGGCGTACTGGGGAGCATTGACAGGAGCGAAGGCGGCAAAGACGGCGGTGTCGTTCTTGCCCACCACCTGAGCCGTTCCCGTCTTGCCGGCCACCGGGAACACGTCCAGAGGGAAGCCTGCGAAAGCTCCATGGGCGGTACCGCGGGGATCGGCCACGGCGCCGCTCAGGCCCTGGACGATGGGGGCTCTGACGTTGGGCGGCAAGGGGATCTGGCGAACAGGGCTGGGGGGCAGCTCCGCCACCAACTCGCCGCCTGGTCGAAGCACCCGGGCGGCGACGCGCGGCGCGAAGAGCGTCCCGCCGTTGGCGAAGGTGGCGTAGACGTTGGCCAGCTGGAGAGGCGTCACGACCGTCTCGCCCTGACCGATGGCCAGGTTGACGTTGTCGCCGGCGTACCAGCGGCCGTTGGGGAAGGCCTTGGGGTTGTTCTCGTTGAGCTTCTTGCGGATGCCGGCGTCGAGGACCCGGCCCTTCTGC
>JADDQT010000270.1 GCA_016781225.1 Actinomycetota bacterium | reverse complement strand
GCCCGCTCCTCGGCCTCGGCCAGCTCCACCGCGTGGCGCTGCTCCAGGGGTTCGAGCACCGTCTCCAGGCTGGCCATCAGCTCCTCGGCCAGAGCGAACACCGCCGAGCCGGAGCCGTCCAGGCCGAGGGGAGCGTCTCTCCACGCCGCTCGCCGTGCGGCAAAGCCCTCGTCCGACGCCAGCAGGCGCGCCCGGTCGAGGCGCCCGTTGGACGCCGCTGCCGCCTCCTCGGCGACAGCAGCGTCCACCCCCTCGCCGACCAGTGCCTCGACGATGCGGGCCGCTGGCAGCGGAGACAGCTCCACTCGGACACAGCGGCTTGCGATGGTGACCAGCTCGGGGGGCACCTGGTCGGCCAGCACCACGAAGACCGTGGTGGCGGGCGGCTCCTCGATGGTCTTCAGGAGGGCGGGTGCGGCGTCGCGCACCAGGTGGAAGTCCACCAGCACCAGCACCTTGCGACGGGCCTCCACAGGGCTGAGCGAGGCCAAGCGGGCGATCTCTCTAGCGTCGTCGACGGTGATGAAGGGACCGGCCCGCTCTCGCACGATGACGTCGGGATGGGTCCCGGCGAGGACGCGCCGGCACTGCTCGCAATGCCCGCAGCCATCCTCCTCGCATACCAGGCCGGCGGCGAAGGACGCCGCCAGCTCGCGGTGACCAGTGCCGGCGGGACCTACCAGCAGGTAGGCGTGCACCGGGGCACGGACCGCAGCGCGGAGCTGGCTGACGGCCCGCTCCTGGCCCACGACGGCGGCGAACGACTCGAGGGAGGTCACCGGGCCAGATGCGCTTCGACGGCGGCCCAGACCCTTGCTGCGACCTCCTCCACCGTCCCCGTCCCGTCCACCACCCTCCACAGCTCGGGATCCTCGGCAGCCAGCTGGTGGTAGCCGTCGGCCACTCGACGGTGGAAGGCCTGATCCTCGAGCTCGAAGCGGTCCGAGCCCACCCGTCGCCGCCGGGCCACGTCCGCGGGCACGTCGACCAGCACCACCAGATCCGCCGACAAGCCACCCGTCGCCCAGTCCGAAACGCGGCCTACCTCCTCCACCGGCAGGCCCCGCCCGTGACCCTGGTAGGCGAGGGACGAGTGCGAATAGCGATCGGTCACCACGTGGCGACCGGTATCGAGCGCGGGGAGGATGGTCTCGGTCACGTGCTGGGCTCGGTCGGCAGCCATCAGGAGGGCCTCGGCCCGGGGGTCGAGAGCCGTCGCCTCCGGGTCGAGGAGCAGGGAACGGATGCGCTCGCCCAAGGCGGTGCCACCCGGCTCCCTGGTGAGCACCGCCCCCAGGCGTTGAGCGAGGATCTCGGCCTGCGTGCTCTTGCCCGAGGCCTCCCGGCCCTCCAGTGCGATGAGCCGGCCCCTCACGGCGCGGAGCGAGGTCGCATCGACCTGCTGGCCAACACGCCGGCGCCCATGATGATGGCGCCACCCAGCCAGAGGGTGAGGCGCACCCCCGGCAGCTCGAGCGTGGCGTCGCCGACGCTGATCGAACCGCCCACGAGGGCGTTTGAGAGCTTGCCGAGGAGCGAGGACAGGATCGGCGACACAGCGAACGCCAGAAGGAGGCAGAAGCGGACGAGGGTGTAGAGCGTTGCGAAGATGCGCCCTCGCAGCTTGTCGTCCACGTTGGTCTGAAGGATGGTGAAGCCGAGGATGTAAACCGACCCGGCACAGAGCCCGAGGATGGTCACGAACACCAGGGTCGGGGCCAGGGTCGACATGGACGCGCCGGCAAGCTGGCACACTCCGGCGGCCAGCACCGAGAACACGAAGACGCGCTCGTGGGGAAGGCGGCTCTGGAAGATGGTGAGGAGGACGATCCCTCCGGCGACGCCCACCCCGAGCGCGGTCAGCAGGAGACCGAAACCGGCGGTTCCTCCGCCCAGCACGTCCTTGGAGATCACCGGACCCAGGGGGACGAGCATCCCTCCTCCCACCAGACCCGTTCCGAGGCCGAGGATCACGGCCCGCACCACGGGGCTCTGCTGTATGAATCGATAGCCCTCTGTCATGTCGCGCAGCGACTGCCTGAGGTCCACGTGGCCCCCGCCACGCTCGCGGCGACGATGCCGGGGAAGGACCAGCGTGGAGATCATGCAGGCCGAGAGGAAGAAGGTGGCCACGTCGAACCAGATGGCCACCGACGCCTGGTCCACGCGCAGGCTGCCGAGGGCGTCATAGTTGGAGAGCCACGCCGCCACCCCCGCCAGAGCGGCGAAGATCGCCGACCCGATGGGAAAGGTCCCGTACGCCGCCACCAGCGACAAGGAGTTGGCGTTGGCCAGGAACTCCGTGCGCACCAGGTTGGGCACCGACGCTTCCTTGGCCGGGGACCACAGCAGGGTCAGGATCTCGAGGAGCAGCGAGGCGAGGAACAGGCCGGCCACGGTGTCGACGAAGGGGATGGAGGCCAGCACCAGTCCCCTCCCCACGTCGCAGGCCACCATCACCCGCTTGCGATCCCACCTATCCACCAGTACGCCTGCCGCCGGAGCGAAGAAGAAACCGGGAATGAGCCGGGCCGAGAGGACCAGGCTGATCGCTCCCTCGGGTGACGATCCCCCGATGCGGGCGGCGACGGCGGTGACCGCGACGAAGCCGATCCAGTCACCGAGCGAGGAGACCACCTGGGCCAGCCAGAGGCGGAAGAACGAGCGGGAGCCGAAGAGCCGCAGCAGGGAAGGGCTGTCGCTTCTCCGAACGGCGACCTTTCGATCGAGAGGCTCCGTTGGAACCTCGACGGTGGGCTGGCTGGCGGTGTCTTCGCCTTCGGCCTCCGAGCCGGATCGAGACGGGTCCGCCACGGACCAAAGGCTAGGGGGACCGGCCTTCGGGCGTGAGGTTCCGGGCGGCCTTACCGGTCCGGCTGCGCTACCTCCTGGCCGCCTTGGCCGCCCTCACGGCCTTGGTGAACCGGGCCGCCTTGCTGGGCCCCGACGCCCCCGGTGGCCCGGCCGTCTCCGCCGGGCGGGCGTTCGCCGCCGCCTTGGTCACCCTCGCCATCTTCTTGGTCGCCCGCTTGGCTGCCTTCTTCGCCGGCGCCGCTCGCTTCGTGGTCGACGCCACTGCCTTCTTGGATCGCTTGTTGGCCGCTGGCGCGCCCTTCTTCGCCCTGGTCACCTTCTTGGCCGCTGGCGCGGCCTTCTTCGCCCTGGTCACCTTCTTGGCCGCCGGCGCGGCCTTGGCCTTGGTTGCCTTCTTGGCCGCCGGCACGGCCTTCTTGGGCCTGGTTGCCTTCTTGGCCCTGGGGCGCGACGACCTGGCCTTGGCAGGGGGGCCGGCGGCCGACT
>JADDQT010000269.1 GCA_016781225.1 Actinomycetota bacterium | reverse complement strand
AGTTGCCCACCACGTCGTGCCGCCACTCGTCGGGGCGCAGGTTGGCCGGGACCAGCACGCCGATGCGACGGCATCGCTGACCATGGTCCTCGTTCCACCCGGCGATGGCCAGGTGCAGCGCCACGAGGAGGACGTCGTTCACGGTCCCGGCATGGTCCAGCCCCGTGAGGGTCTTGGTGCCGGAGGCGGTGAGAGACACATGGTGGAAGCCGTAACCGGGGGCTGCGGTGGCGCCCTCCGGAGCAAGGCGCGCCGGTGGCACCACGAGGTCGCGCAGCTTCTCGGCCAGGGCCAGGCGACGCCGGATCCGAGTGGGAAGGTCGGCAGAGGCGAGGGTGGCCACGAGCTGGCGTGCCCCCAGCGAGTCCGCCTCGGGGGCCGGGTCGTCTTGGCCGGTGTATGCGCGGGCCACTGAGTGGAGGAGCCGCAGGGCGCCGAAGGCGTCCATGGCGGCGTGGTTTGCGTTGAGCATGAGGACGTCGCCGTCCGGATGGTGGGCCAGGCGGACTCGGAGAGGGGGAGACTCCGCCAGCGGCACGGCCAGGCTCTGCAGCATCGCCCTGGCCCGCGCCAGCGCGGCGTCGTCCGGGCAGTCCACGACGCGGAGGGGGTCGACGTCGGCGCCCGGCGTGATCTCCCACATGTTCCGGTGCAGGACGGGCCGGGAAGCCAGTTTGCGGACCAGAGCCATCGGGTGGGCCGTCAGCGCCTGGTGGAGGGCAGCGCGCAAGCGCGCCTCGTCCAGGGTGCCCGACACCCGTACCTCCAGTTGGATGCTCCATGGTGAGGCTTCGGTTTCGAGGAGGTGGACGGCCTCGTCGACGACGCTGAAGGGGACGGTGGTGAGCTGATCCATGGGCAACTCCTTGGTCGATCCAGAGACTCTCCGGGGGGTCTTGTGATTCGGTTCACAAGATTGTACAAGCCGCTCGTCCGGGCTCCGGACACCCCGAGACAGTCTTCACCGGCTGTTCATCGCCTGCCGGCGTACGTCCGCATTTCGGGCTGCCGCCACTCGTAGAGTCGAGGCCATGAGCGCGGACGAGGCCGGCGCCCCCCGGGACTGTCCCGAGCGCCCGAAGAACAGGACCCTCGAGGAGCTCGGCTTCGTATGCAAGCCCATGGTGCGCTGGCTCGATCCCCGCCAGCTCCTCGACACGTCGGCGCGGGTGGTGCTGTCGGGCATATTCGGCACCTACTCCGACAAGCGGGAGCTGCAGGCGCTGGTGCCGGCCGAGATCTACGACCGGTCGGACCCTGACGAGCTGTGGCTCGACTACGTGGCCGATCTCGGTGACGGCTGGGATCCGACCTACAGCGTCGCCACCCTGCTCGCCGCCGAGAAGCTGGAGGTCGGCTCCGACCAGAGGTCATACGAGACGGAGCGGGGCCAGATCCTGGTAATGGGCGGAGACGCCGTCTACCCGGTACCAAAGCGCGCCGACTACGAGAACCGAATGTTGGGGCCATACCGGGCCGCCCTGCCATGCACCCATCACCGCCACCCCGAGCTGTTCGCCGTCCCCGGGAGCCACGACTGGTACGACGGGCTGGTCAACTTCACCAGCGTGTTCTGCCGGAGCTACTGGATCGGCGGGTGGAAGACGCGGCAGAACAGGAGCCACTTCGCCCTCGAGCTGCCCCATGGATGGTGGCTGTGGGGGGTGGATATCCAGTTCGGCGACTACATCGACGAAGCCCAGGTCCGGTACTTCTCCGAGGTGGCGGAGAAGCGCGTTGCCAAGGGCGACCGCATCATCTTGTGCACGGCGAGAGCGCCGGGGACCAGCGGCAGCCAGCCACACCTCTACGCGGAGCGCAACTTGCAGTACTTCCAGCGTGAGATCGTCGCCCCGTCAGGCGCCGAGCTGGTGCTTCAGATGACCAGCGGCCGCCACCACTACGCCCATTACCGAGAGGTCGGCGGCCCCCGCCATCACGTCAACGGCGGGGGTGGCGGCGCCTTCCTTCATCCCACCCATGACCTACCGGATCACCTCGCGTTCGAAGCTGCCGAGGGGCCGCCCGTCGATTACGAACGGGTGGCCACCTACCCCTCCAGGGCTGCTTCGCGCCGCCTCCGCAAGAGGTTGTGGCTGCTGCCCCTGCGCAACCCCGCATTCGCCGCTTTCCTCGGCTCCGTCCAGGTCTTCCTGGCCTTGATGCTTGGCCTCCACCGGGACGGCACCAACGAATCGCTGGGCATGAGGGACCTGTGGGAGGCGCTATGGACGAGCCCGACGGCGGTCCTGCTCGTCCTGTTAATGGTGGCCAGCTTCGGGGCCATGGTGCGCTTCGCCCACGACGCGCCGGGCACGACCCGCATACTGCTCGGAGCCGCGCATTCGGCGCTCCAGCTGGCTTCACTGGCCGGGCTCATGATCGCTTCCTCCAGCATCACCTCCGCGCTGGGCCTGCACGGGATCGTCTCTGTGATCGCCTTCCTCGGTGTCCTCGCCGTGTTGGGCGGTCTGGGTGGAGCACTCGGCTTCGCCGCCTACCTATGGGTTACGAACTGCCTGGGCTTTCACGCCAACGAGGCGTACGCACCGCTGCGGATCAAGGACTTCAAGCACTTCGTGCGCCTGCACATCGGCAGCGACGGGAAGCTCACCGTGTTCCCCATCGGTGTCGACAGGGTGAGCCGCCACTGGGAGCTTTGCACGGACGGGCCCGAGGAGGCTCCATGGTTCCGACCCGAGCGAGGAGAGCTCCAGGCCAAGCTCGTCGAGCGTCCCTTCGAGATAGGCGGCTGATCTCAGGCAACGGAGCGGAAGGCGAGGGCGGCCACCATGCTGCCCACCACCATTGCCGCCAGCGAGCAGGCCATGGCCGTTCTGCCGAGAGAGTCGCCCTTTCGGTGCCCGATGTAGCCGAGGACGCCGCCGAGGAGCCCGTGGATCGGCGGGATGACGAGGACGGCCAGCACGGCCATGATGAACCCGCCAACGGTGTAGCCCCGCCCTTCCATGCACGGGCCGTCGTGAGCATGCGACAGCTCGCTGGTCGTGTCGACGCTTGGTGTCTCCGTGTTCTTCTCGGTCACGTGGTCTTCTCCGATGTTCGATGTTGGAGTCGTTCGAGTCGGGAGCCGAGCACCCGTCGAGCCTCGGCCACCCGGCGGTCCTTCCTGCGTTCCCACCAGAGGGCGGCGCCGAAGACGACGAAGGCAGCTGCCAGGAGCAGCGGCGCCAGGAACCGCAGTGAGGCGCCCACGTACTCCTCGTCCTGGTTGAGCGGCACAGGGCCGGTGATGACGGGTCCGAGGGCCCCGGCGCCCACGGACGCCACCTCACCACGGGAGACGGAG
>JADDQT010000268.1 GCA_016781225.1 Actinomycetota bacterium | reverse complement strand
GCTGCCCGACTTCGACAAGGTGACGCCGGCGCCGCCCGTCGAGGATCTCTCGGAGGTAACGGTCGCCCTGGTGAGCGAGGGTGCGGTGGTGCCGGCCGACAACCCGGACAAGCTGGAGTCGGCTCGGGCCACTCGTTGGGCCCGCTATCCCGTCGAGGGGAGGGACTCGCTCCCGCCCGGTGAGTTCATCTCCGTGCACGGTGGCTTCTCCACCGTGGCGGCCAACGAGGACCCGCAGCGGATCCTGCCCCTCGATGTGGCCCGCCAGCTCGAGAGCGAGGGCGCCATCGGCCGGCTCCACGGCGAGTACCTGGTGACCGCGGGCAACGGGACCTCGGTGGCCAACGCCAAGCGCTTCGGCACCGAATGGGCGGCCGACCTTCGCAAGTCGGGAGTCCGGGCAGCGATCCTCACCGCCACGTGAGGCACAGGAACGCGTTGCGGGTCAACGCTTGCGAAGGAGCTGGAGCGGGCAGGGATCCCCACAGCGTTGCTGTGCAACCTGGTCTCGATTGCCACCAGGGTGGGCGCCCCTCGCGTCGTTCCCACCCGCGGGATCCCCTATCCCACGGGCGACCCGTCGCTCGATCCGGAGAAGGAACGGGCATGGCGCCGCACCCTCGTGGAGACGGCCCTGGTGGCGCTGTCCACGCCCGTGGACCAGCCCACGGTGTTCGACGGCAGCCAGACGAGCGAGCTCCACGACTAGAACGACCAGAGCGACCAGAGCGAGACGGACGGAGCATCCCATGAGTAATCCGGTCATCAGCGGGGCCACCCAGGTCCTCGCCCACGCCCCCGGCCTGGCCCGCCACGGCTCCAAGCCCCGGCGGGAGCTGCCCAAGGACGCCGGGGTGGAGTCGTCGTTCCTCGCCTCCTTGCGCACGTTCGACCAGGCAGTCGCCTACCCGCCTCACCAGGCGTACATCGGCGCCGTCCATCCCCGTTCCATGCCCGAGCGGCCCTGGTTCGAGGCAACCGACCGGGCGGCGTCGCGCTTCGGCCCCGCCGGGGAGCTCATGCCCGAAGCCGAGCTGCTGGGCCTGCTCGCCGCGGTGGACCACTTCGACCTGCTGGTCCTGAGCGAGGACGTCGCCGAGGAGGCGGCGGCAGCCCTGGCCGGGCACCCGCTGGCCAAGCGCATGGACCTGGACCGAATCGAGCGGGCAGTGGGCGACGTGGAGAAGGTCTCCGCCGAGCCCGGGGCCCTGCCACTGCATCTCGGCGCCGACCGCCTGGCCGCTGTCTTCCGACGGGGCGACGAAGCCGACGAGGCGCTGTCGGCGTACGTGCTCCTGGACAACCTGGCCACCAAGGCCACGGCCACGCTCTCCCTCCTGCACCTCGTCACCAACCTGGACGTAGACCCCACGTCGATCGACTACGTGGTCGGTTGCGGCGAGGAGGCGGTGGGCGACCGCTACCAGCGGGGCGGTGGCAACATGGCCAAGGCCGTGGCCGAGGTGTCCGGGCTCACCGAGGCCTCGGGCATGGACGTGAAGAACTTCTGCGCCGCGCCTATCCCGGGTTTGGTGGTGGGCGCCGCCTTGGTTGCCTCCGGAACGTTCCAGCGGGTGGCAGTGGTGGCTGGTGGCTCCCTGGCCAAGCTGGGCATGAAGTTCCAGGGCCAGCTGCGCCACGACATGCCGGTTCTGGAGGACGTGCTGGGCGGGGCGGCGGCGTTGGTCGAGGCCGACGACGGCGCCTCGCCGCGCATCCGCCTCGACGTGGTGGGCCGCCACCGGGTGTCCGCCGGCGGCTCCAGCCCTCAGATCATGGAGGCGCTGGCCGTCGAGCCGTTGCAGCGGTCGGGCATCCCCATGACCGACGTCGACGACTACGCCACCGAGCTGCACAACCCCGAGATCACCGAGCCGCAGGGGTCGGGCAACGTACCCGAGCGCAACTACCGGACCATCGCCGCACTGGCGGCCAGGAGCGGCGCCATCGCCAAGGACGAGCTGGGTGACTTCGCCGCTGCGCGGGGCATGCCCGGGTTCGCACCCACCCAGGGCCACCTGGCTTCGGCCCTCTGTTATCTTCCCCACGCTCTCGACCGTCTTCGCGGTGGCGACGCCGAGAGGGTGATGATGATCGCCAAGGGAAGCCTCTTCCTTGGCCGCATGTCGCAGATGTCGGACGGCATGAGCGTGTTGTTGGAGAAGAACCCGGAAGGAGCATGACGGTTGCCAGGACACTTGCCGGAGGTCACCAAGGACAACTTCAGGGAGATGGTGTCCGAGGGCACCACACTGGTCGACATGTGGGGGCCGGACTGCTCCACGTGCCTGGCCCTCATGCCCGACGTGGAGCGCATCGCCGAGGAGAAGCAGGACGTGAAGGTGGTGACCCTGGAGGCGCCCAAGGCCCGCCGGCTGTGCATGGAGCTGAAGGTCATGGGGTTGCCGGCGTTCCTGCTCTTCCGCGACGGTGAAGAGGTGAGCCGGTTGGCGGGGCCGACCCTGTCCGCTTCAGCTTTGGAGGAATGGTTGGACGAGAACCTCGAGGAGGTGAGCTAGTCGATGGAAAAGCTCGAGAACAAGCTGGTCATCGCTCTGGGCGAGCGCGACGGTGTGTCGGGCCCGGCCATCAGTGCCTGTGCCGAGGCAGCCGGAGCCAAGGTGGTGTTCACGGCCACCGAGTGCTTCGTCTGAACAGCCGCAGGAGCCATGGACCTGCAGAGCCAGGAGTCGATACTCCGGCTCTCGGAGCAGCACGGGAAGGACGACCTGGTCGTCCTCCTCGGAGCTCCTGACGCCGAGGCCGCCGAGATCGCCGCAGAGACGGTGGTCCTCGGAGACCCGGCGTATGCAGGTGTACTGGCCGGGGTCCAGTTGGGCCTCGATGTGTTCCACGTCCTGGAGGACGAGGTCAGGTCGGCCATTCCCGACGACGTCTGGGAGGCACAGATCGGTGTCATGGAGGACATCCTCGACGCCGACGCCGTGAGCTCGGCTGTGGCAGGCATGCGGGGAAAGTCCCAGGACACGCCGTAGGGGGAAGGTGCTCCGACAGGAGCACCCGGTCGAACGTCTTCATGGTCGTTGGGGGCAGCGCTCCTGCGGAGTTCACCCGGGCGGTTCGCTCAGGGCGGACCGGTAGACTCGATTGCACCTGATGCTGGCCGCCCGGTTTGTCTGGCTCAGCATGCCCCGGGGACGTAGCTCAGCTGGCTAGAGCACCTGCTTTGCAAGCAGGGGGTCGTG
>JADDQT010000267.1 GCA_016781225.1 Actinomycetota bacterium | reverse complement strand
GTGCGGGCGACGTTCGGGGGCCCGGCCTCCAAGGTGAGCTGGGCAAACACGGTGTTGATGGAGTGAGTCATGGCGTTGTCGACGGTGGACGCTCCGGTCCCGCCACCCTCGTAGTTGTCGACGGAGTAACTCTCGCCCTGGTATTCGAGCATCTTGGGCGAGGATGCGTCGAAGGTGGTTCGCGGGTCGATGCCGGCGCGCAGCGCGGCCAGGTACACGAAGGGCTTGAAGGAGGACCCTGGTTGGCGGCGGCCCTGGCTGGCGAGGTCGAACCTGCGGTTCTGATCGCGCCCGCCGAAGAGGAGGCGTATGGCGCCGTCGCCCGGCTGGACGGTGGCCATCGCCACCTCGGGATCCCCCGGAGCCGCGAGGTTGGCGGCCACGGCCCGAGTGGCAGCGTCGAAGGCCTTGGCATCGAGCGTGGTCTCGATCCGGTAGCCGCCGGTGAACAGCTGCCGGGAGCGGGCCTCTCTCGATCCCCCCAGGGCGTCGATGCCCGCCGCTTCTCGCTTCACGAAGTCCACGAAGTGGGGGGCCTTGACCGGGGCGGGCGGCTCGGGTGGCGCCAGCAGGAGCGGCTCGGCCAGGGACTGCTCGAGCTGGGAGGAGTCGAGCCACCCGTTCCGCCGCATCTGCCGTAGGATCTGGTCCCTACGCTGCTGGACCGGGACGGGATCGACGCGCGGGTCGAGGTTCTCGGGAGCTTTGATCTTGCC
The DNA here is from genome assembly GCA_016781225.1 of Actinomycetota bacterium. Classification (GTDB taxonomy): domain Bacteria; phylum Actinomycetota; class Acidimicrobiia; order Acidimicrobiales; genus YB1-3. The sequence continues at coordinate 2,609 of JADDQT010000267.1, read as the reverse complement.
GGCGAGGAGGGCCGCCTCGGCCAGCGTGAGCTGCGCCGGCGCCTTGGCGAAGAAGGTGCGGGAGGCCACGGCGATGCCGTAGGCCCCGTCGCCGAAGTACACCTGGTTCATGTAGCGCTCCAGTAGCTCGTTCTTCGAGTACTTCTCCTCCAGGCGAGCTGCGTACTGGACCTCTCGCAGCTTGCGCATGACCGTGCGCTGCGATCCGGTGTAGTTGAGCTTGGCGAGCTGCTGGGTGATGGTGCTCCCACCCTGCTGCTCTCCCTGTCCGCTGCGCACCAGGGCTCTGAAGACCGCTGAGGGATCCACGCCGGCGTGGTCGTAGAAGTTGGCGTCCTCGGCGGCGAGCACGGCTCGAGGCACATGCTGGGGAAGTGAGGAGAGGTTGACCTGCTGCCGGCGCTGAGCGCCCTCTAGATCCGCCAGTACGGCACCGTCGGCGGCGACGATCGCGGAACCCTGCGGGAGGCTGTTGAAGTCGGCGACGCTGGGCGCCATGGGTGTGAGAGCCACCAGAACGACCTTGCTCGTGGCCAATGCAACGGCGCGGCGCAGAGGGGCTACGACGGCGACGACGGCGATGACGGCCAGTGCCCCGAGCATCAAACGTCCCCAAGGCAGGCGTCGCCGCGAGCGCCCTCGTCGTACCGGAACCTTGGGGCGCGCGGCGGCGAGCACAGTGTCACCATCGAAGCCGTCGCCCACTCCGGCGTTGTGCCACCGTCCGCCCATCCTCAAACCCGGGGGGTCATCGGCGCGCTAAGTCGACTGCACCCGCAGCCGACCGCGCCCGGGAACCCTTGCAAACAAAGGCTTTTTCGTCGCCAAGCAGCGAACCGGTCGTGTGTTTCCGACAATAGGAGTGGAAATGCTTGACCTGGGGTGGGGATTCCTCTTTGATTGCACTGGTTTTCAAGCGCGGGAGGTTACGGTGAACAAGGCGGATCTCGTAGAGGCCGTGAGGAGTGCAGCCGATCTCACCAGGGGCGAGGCCGAGTCGGCAGTGGACGCAGTGGTCTCCGGGGTGGTGTCGGCAGTGTCATCCGGTGAGCGTGTAACGGTTGCAGGATTCGGCAGTTTCAATCCATCGTCCCGTGCGGCCCGCACGGGGCGCAACCCCCAGACCGGGGAGCCGGTGAAGATTGCCGCCTCCACAGGAGTTCGCTTCGCGCCGTCCACCGCCTTCAAGCAGGCGCTCAACCCGAGGGCGGCCAAGAAGTCGGCGGCCAAGAAGGCTGCCGGCGGGAAGAAGGCTGCTGCCAAGACGAGCGCAGCCAAGAAGAACGCGGCCGCCAAGACCCTTGCCAAGAAGTCCTCGAGTGCACCGCCCAAGAAGCAAGCGGCCAAGACGCTCGCCAAGAAGGCAGCCAAGTCCACCAAGAAGCGCTAACGAAAGGCGGTAAGGCCATGAGTCCCCCGGCGAAGAAGGGTCCTTCCAAGAAGGCCTCGGCCAAGAAGGCTCCTTCCAAGGCTCCTTCCAAGAAGGCCACGTCTCGGGCGGGCAAGACCCTCGCCAAGAAGACGAGCAAGGCCGCCTCGAAGAAGGCAGCGGCCAAGACGCTGGGCAGGAAGGGAGCAGCCGCCCCCGTGAAGAAGGCGTCGACGAAGAAGGCGGCGGGCAAGAAGACGGCTTCACGGGCGGCCAAGACTCTGGCCAGGAAGACAACCAAGAGCGCTGCCAAGAAGGCTGCGGGCAAGACCCTGGGCCGGAAGTCACAGGCGGCCAGGAACCGCTGACGAACTGCGGGCGCATCGACGCCCGCATCACAGCTCGGGAATCAGCTTGAAGGCCTCGGCCAGCTCTAGGCCGGCGAGGGCTCCGTTCTCCTGGAGTCGAGCGAGCACGCGGTCGGTAAAGGCCTTCACCTCGGCGTCGGCATCGGCGGCCTCTGCTCTCCCGGGGTCGATGTGCATGGTGGAGCGGAACTGGCTCCGGTGCTCCATGAGCGCTGCGACCTTGTTCTCGAAGAACCCGTCGGCGTTCTCGGCGTGGTCCGGCTCGTCGGCCTCCCATAGCAGCAACGCCGTTGGCCGGTGGGGCTCGGCCCCGTGCTCGGGAAAGAAGTGGGGATCCCTGGCTGCCACGATGGCGTCGGTTACCAGGAAGCCGGCGTGGCGATGGTCGGGATGGAGCCGGTAACGCCGCCACGGGTCATGACCGAGCACGACGTCGGGTCGAAGCCGGCGTATCCAGTAGGCGACCTGAGAGCGTTGCCGCGTCCCCGACTCGAGCTCGCCGTCGGGCCATCCGAGGAAGACCACGTCACCCTTGCCTCCCAGGGCGCGCGACGCCGATCGCTGCTCTTCCTGGCGGACCGATATCAGCCGAGCCGTGTCCTCGGCGGGATCCCATGAGCCCTTGGAGCCGTCGGTGCAGACCAGGTGATGGATGGCACAGCCGGCAGCCGCCCACTTGGCCAACGTCGCACCGCAGCCGAACTCCACGTCATCGGGATGGGCGCCCACGGCGAGGGCTCGCTTCGGGGTGGGCAAGTCGGTGCTCTGCATCGGATCAGGGTCGGGCCCGGTCGGCGACAGCCCTGCCGGCGGCGGCCCTGCCGGCGACTGCGTAGTCGAGGTCTTCGGTGACGTCCACGTCCCATGCCAGG
>JADDQT010000051.1 GCA_016781225.1 Actinomycetota bacterium | reverse complement strand
GCCGGCGCCACGGCCAGCCGCAGATGGCGAGGGGGCGCACGCGGCAGGTCGAGCGCTTCCACGCGGGCGGCCAGCAGATCGATGACCGCCAGGGCCCGACCCTTCGGCCCCGACGCGCCGCCAAGTGCCAGCGCGGTGAGGTGTCGAAGCTCAGCGAGTAGGTCGTCGAGGACGGACCGAGGGATCTGGCACCCCCGATCGAGGTCGATAGGCAGTACCAGCTCAACCTGGCGCCGGTAACCGGCAGACGTGAGGTTGGCCGACCCGAGGATGATCCGAGCTGAGCGCTCCCACAGCAGTGCCGCCACTTTGGCGTGCAGCAGCCCGCCGGGAACGCCTACGGGGAGCACGTCCCAGCGCAGGTTCCGCTTCTCGGCCGGACTGCTCCGGTCGACCAGCACCGACACCTGGGCCTCGCTGAGCCGGTCCTCCTCCTCGAGCACGGCAGCGATGGACGAGATGGCGTCGCCTTCCCCTGTCACCGTGGAGAGGCTGAGGAACCGTGAGAGACAGTCTTGGGTGAAGAAGTCGGCCTCGAACGTGAAGGTGGTGGCGAGGCAGGCGACGGGTGCCCCGGCACCTTCTGGTGGCGACCAGTGGTCGAGGAGTTTCATGCCGCTCATGTGCGGGTGTCCTCGAGGAAGCGGCGGAGGGCGGCGACGCGCACGGGATGGACGAACGACGGCCCGACCGGGTGCTGCTCCACCGTGCCGTAGGGGGCACGAACGACCCAGCCTTGGCGGAACGGCTCGAACCAGGGTCGCTTGCCGTTGGGCGCCTTCCCCGCCTGGACGTGCTCATGGTGCTCGAGCAGGAGCTCGACCAGTCCAGCAGGTGTCCGGGGGATAGCGAAGTCGCCGAGCCGTTCTTCGAGCCCGCCGTCGGCACCGATAGCCGCTGTCCGCTCGGCGGCTCTGCGGTAATGCCCCGGCAGCTCACTGGCACAGTGGACGATTGTGTCGTGCGCCTGGACGTGGAGGGGCGTGAGTGGTTGGGCGCCCATCGAATGCGACACGGCGCACAGGGTGCGGAAGGCGGCGTCGACGAGCGCGGCGAAGAGCTCGTAGGCCACAACGGCGTCGACGAAGCTGCCGAGCGCCGGCGAGCATGACGGCCGGACCGCGTCAAGGAGCTCGGCTTCGGAGAAGTTGCCCTTGACGCCTGCGAGGTGGACGGCCAGCTCGGCTCGGGTCTCGTGCTCCCGGGCTGTGATCAGCGCCCGTAGTATCCGCCGCTCGCCCGGCCAGGCCTGGTCGGGGTGCAGCGAGCCGGCGAGCTGACCGAAGAGCCAGCTGCCCGGGTTCGTGGTGCAGTGGCCCGCTCGCAGCGCGCTTCGCACGTGATCGCGGATGTTGGCACGCATCCGCCCGCCCTCGGTGCCGGGCACAGCGTCGGTGAGCCCGTGGAAACCCTGCTCGTGCTCCCAGGCCCGCGTGAGCTCTGGACACCGCCGCCCTGGCTCGAGTTCGGCGCCGACGACGCCCGCATCGACGGCGAAGGGCTTGTAGACCCCATTGAACCCGAAGACGGACGGTCCCTTGAGGTAGGTGGCCGCGGAAAGCCGCTGCCTTCGGTTGACGACTGCTCGGGCCTTCTGGCTGCCCGGAACGCCCGGGGGTATCTGTGAGGGCGAAAGCCGCCGGACAAAGCCCTCGATGACCAGCCACTCGAAGCAGATCGGGGGAGTGGAGGTCTCGTCGGCCGGCAGTTCGTCGGCGAGGGCCTCGCATGCCATCGCGCCGGCAGCCATGGCGGTGACGAAGCGGATCCTCTGCATCCGCGACCGCAGACCGGGTACGAGCCGGTCGGCCAGCCGGTCGGAAATCGCTGCCAGCCCCATCGGGTCGAGGCTCCCCTCGCCCGCGACCGGCGGGTCGTACTCGGACAGCTCGGGAAGCGCAAGACCGGCGAGCGTCATCGCATCCCTCCCCTCACCAATTCTCCATCACCAATCTACGTTTGCCGGGGCTGCACACCATCATCTGCATACCGCTGGCAGTTCTCAGGTGCGCGGAACTTGAAGGCTTCAGGCGGTCCACGCACACGAGCTCACAGCTGTCGTTGTGCGCCTGTGGTCCGGAGATCAGAGTGGGCCGCCAGCTGAACGACCCGTCGAGCAGGTCGTGGCGGCGCCGATCGTGCCGATGGCTCAGTTTCCCCGGGATTCCACTTTGGTCGGTACGGGCGAGGCGCTCACTGGCGCCCCGGCGGGGGGCTAGGTGAAAGCGTCACCATCTCAGCCGAAAGCTGAACGCCGCTGGCGTGCCAGCCGGCGTCGATAATCGCCCTCGCGACGGCGCTGCCCTGGTAGCTGTGCCAGTGGGCGACGTGGCTCCGTGACGAGTCGGGCAGCGGGAAGCCGAGGACCCGCTCGACGTCAGCGAACTTGACCCGGAGCTCGCGCCGTTGCTGCGCCCGTAGCCACGCCCAGAGAGGCCGATACTTGCCGTTGTGCTCGATGTCGCCGGCCGTAGTTCGGATCGCCGGCGGCGGTTCGGCCGGCGCGTTCCTAGCAGCGGCGGCAGCGGCGGCTTCGGCGACGGCGGTGGCACTTTGTCGCCCGGCGGCGAGGGCACGCACATCGTCCTCGGTCCACACGAGCACCCGATTGCCGGGACGGTCGACGAGGGAGGTGGCGAAGCGGCGGAGGGAGACGTCGCGCGGGTCGGCGCCGGCGAGGACGATCACGCCGAGTGCAACGGCAGCGTCCTGGAGGTTGAGAAGGTCGCCCTTGACATGCTTGCGGGTCCGCCAGCTCGACTCGATCTCGAACGCCACGACGGGCAGAGCCTCGTTGACGCCGGGAATCGGCGAGGGTGGCGACCATGTCCACACGACGTCGAGGCGGCCGCCGGGGACCGGGTACTCGGTGTGGATGTCGAAGCCCATGCGCCGGCCGGTGTCAGCGACCAGTCGGGTCAGCTCGATGTTGAGCGCAGACGCCTCACGATCTTCCACCTGGTTCACCATGCCATCAGCATCGCATCCGCGAGCCTGGCTGGATCGCGGATGGAGACGGACTCGTCACTGGATGCTGCAGTCTCTCGACGGGGACTCACCTGTGTAGCGATTCGATTCATTCCGGGAGTGAAGCCGAATTGAACGAGTCTGGAGCCGAATGTATGAGGGCTTGGTCCAAGGCGGGGATCGATTGCTCGTGGTCAAGGATCGTCCCGACCATGAGCGTCTGATCTTCCGCACCTGCTGAAGTCCGGATACCGTCCGCATCTCCGTGTTGTTCGTCGTAGAGGGCGAAGTCCTGAATCGCGTTGGTCCAGGCAAGCAGGTCTTGCTTGGTTGAAGGCATCGTCCCGAGTTTGTCCACCAGCGCCGCCGGAGGGTTGGCACACGCGGCGAAGCGAACCTGGAGCTCCTTGGCGGCCTCTGCAAGTCGTAACGCCTCCGCCGTGGCGAGCTCCGACGCATGGTCATCCAGGAAGGCATAGCGTTCCTTTTGACGATTCGCCAGACGGATAAGGCCCTGCTCAGTGCGAGCGATACGACGGTTGATGGAGGCAACGACCTCCTTGGCTTGTGCCGACAACCCGTCCACCTCGCGTTGGTCGAGTCCGCGTTCAGCGTCGACGGGTTCGAGACCGTTCGCGCCTGTTCGGGCGGAGGTGGCGAGCCACGCTTGACGACGGGCGAGAAGAGCGTCCCGGGAGGCGGTCAGCTTCTCGATCGCCCCGTCGACGGGCGGGGGCGCCTTGGCGAGGATGGTCCCCACTCGCCGCCGCTCACGGCGCAGCTCGGCCAGGCTCGCGTGTGCCAACCAACTGATGTCAACGGAGGCCGATGCGTCGTCGAGCTCGTGAGCCATCTCTTGGGCGCCGCGTTTGCCGAGGGCTGCGATCACGGTGTCCAGGTCGCTCAGGATTCGCTCGGCCGGTTGGTGGGGGAGGTCCTGGTCGTCCTCGTCAGGATGTCCATCAACGACGTAGATCTTCGTCTCCTCCACGGCACGGGTGAGGCCGACGTAGCCCTCCTCGAACCTAGACGCGTCGGTAGGGTGGTACTTCGCCCGTTGGAGGTCCTGACCCTGGGCAAGGAAGTTCGTCCGGGCATAGGCGTGTTCCACCTTGCCCCGTCGGAGATACTCGGCCGGGAGCCTGATTTTCCCTTCGCGCTGGAAGTCCACCACCAGCTCACCCGCCGCCTCGTCCCTCTCGGCGACTGTCCCAAGGCTGCCGTTCTTGACGAACATTCTACGGTCGCCCGCATGGAGCTGGCGATTGTTGGCCCGAGTCACGATCTCGTCGCCGACGCAGAACTCCATCCCTGCCGCCGTGAGAGGGGAGCCGATTAGGGTACCGTCCGCCTTCAGGAGTGCCCGGGCTCGGTCATTCAGCTGGCGACGGATTGAGTTGGGCCCGGCGATCATGGGCTCGTTGATTCCAGCCACCCGGTCGGCGTACCAGTCGGCGACCATCGCATCGAAGGACTCGGACGCCGACCCTGACCGAATGACCTTGCCTTGCCTGTCGTAGCGGGCGAGGGCGAGGCCCACCTTCCCTTCGCGGTACTCCGCCACCGCAAGACGCTCGGTGGCATCTTGCTGGCGCTTGTTCTGCACCAGAGTCACTAACTCCTCGTCCTTGCGGGCGGCCAGCACCCGGAAGGCACCACCCACGTCCACCGAGTGGAGCTGGTCGGGGTCGCCCACGAGCTTGATGGCGCCGCCCGCCATCTCAGCATGGGCAGTCAGGCGAGCCAGGTCGCGGGTGCCGACCGTGGAGGCCTCATCCACGAAACAGACTGTCTCCGGCGCGAATCCTCCGGTCATGGGGTCGTCCAGCTCGATCAGCAGCTTGGCGATGGTGTCGGCGGGGCGACCGGTGGCCGTTTCGAGCGCCGTCGACTCCTCCAACCGAGCGGCGGCCGAAGCGCTGACGGCGCAGCCCACCACCGGGATGCCTGAAGCGAGGAAGGCCTCGACGCAGGCGCCCAGCGCGTGGGTCTTTCCGGAACCTGCCCGTCCGACGACCGGCTGCAGTGCCTCGTCGGAGCTGCACACCGCCCTCACCATTGCGACCTGCTCGCTGGAAAGCTCCGGCCGGCTGGCGAGAGCGGTTTCTAACGCCGCCTGCGAGGCCATAGGCACCCCCTTCTCAAATCCGTTCTCGGCCCAGGAGAGCACTCGGCGCTCCACGTCCAGCAGCTCCGGCGTGGTGAAGCGGGCCGTGCCCCCGGCCTGCACCACGGTGCCCTCGGCGTCGCGGATGATCGTCTTGGCTCTCCCCGTCTTGGCCTCCGTCAATGGAACGACTCGCGACGAACCCAGGAACCGGTCGGCCAACACGCCCAGCTCGTCGGCGTCGAGGGATTCACCGAGACAGGTGGCAAGGCCCTCGATGACGTCGCAGCGGTTGAAGCTGGCTGCCCGTTCCGTGAGGCCATCGGGTGCCGCCAGCCGGTCGAAGAGGCGTTCCGTCTGTTCCCGCGAAGGCCGGTTGACCGACGCCCGGGCCAGACACGCCTGTACCTGGTCGGGACCGAAGCCGAGCTCGGCGGCTTCCGTCCTCCACCGTTCGAGGAGCGTTGCCGGCTCCACCCCGTGCTCCTTGCTGCGCCGAGTCATCAGCGTGGCGGCCTGGTGGGCGCGGGCCGAGGTGAGCCCGGACTCGGCCACGACCTCGTTGATCTCGTCGCGGCGCTTGCTGAAGGCCTCGATCACCGAGCGCGGAACTCCAACCACGTCGGCATGTCCATTGGCGACAGGCTCCCAGGCCAGACCTACCGAATGAGTGAGGTTGTGACGCAAATGGACGTGGTAGAGGTAGCCGCCGGTTCGCCCGTGGTCGAACAGGCCCCGTCCGTCGATGGCCCGCCACTTGCCTTCGACGGTTCGTGTCATGTTGGCGGTGACCACGTGGGTGTGTAGCAGCGGGTCTCCCGCCCGGCTGGTGCGGTGGTCGAATGCGGCCGCCACAACGCCGTGCGTCTCAATCCACGAGTGCCGGGACCGGGCGTGGACAGCCTGAGCCTCAACGAACCGCACTACGGCGTCTACGGCGGCGCGGTGGGCTTCACGAATGGCCCCTGACAGGGACTCGTCGCCGAGGGCCCACAGCACGCTCACGCTCTTCGGCGGCCGCAGCACGATGTCGTAGCCGGGACGAGCCTTGACCTGAGACCGGGTCGCGGCGAAGCGGTCCACCTCAGCCTGCGTGACCTGCCAGACCTCCCTTCCCAGGCTTGTCCCGGTTCCGTGGGAGTGGATCTTGCTTCCGAGCAGGTACGACTTGGGCAAGGGGGTCTCCTCTGTCCCGCCTGAGATCTCGGCGCCCGCTCGGGCGGCCACCTCGGCTCCGGCGCCGAGCAGCTGCTGGACCCGCCGCTCGCTGACTCCGAGTTGTGCCGCCACCTGGAGGGTGTCGAGCGCCGTACCTGCCTGTCCGGTGCTTCCGGTCGGACGTCGTCCTCTCCGCGCTGCGGCGCGCATGGACGAGCCCTGGGCGGTGACGAGGTACTCCCCGGTGAAGGGGTGCTTCCCTTCCAGCACCCGGCGGAATTCGACCTCCCCGACCTTGCCGGAGAGGCCGAGCTCGGTTGCCAGCGAGCCGACCCAGCGCCCCGGCGCCTCCCCGTGGCCGAGGTAGTAGTCGTCCACAGAGGCGGCGATCTCTCCGATGTAGTACTCGGCTGCGCCGGGGCTGAGCCTGCCGATGTTGAGCACGCCCAGCGCGCCTCAGAGCTCGGGTTCGGGGTGACGCAGCTGAGATCCGGGCATGTGCCCATCCACTCGGATCTCCGGGAGCGTCTCGATCCATGCCACCACCTCGGGATCGAGTGGTGGCCAGTCCGGTTCGGCGGCCCGATCGGCCTCCAACGCCTCGATCAGCTCGGCACCAATGTCCACCCAAGGGGAGAGCCTCTCGGCCAGGGACGCGGCCGTTGGAACCTCCTGGGGTGCTGCTCCCATCCAGACCGCGAGCCCGTCGTGGCCATCGTCGCGGTATCGGGTATCGAACACCTGGCCAAAGAACGTCTCGAGCGGAGCGTCCCAGCCCAGTTCGCATTCGAGGAAATCGGACCGGCAGGGTGCGGTCCGGCGGCTCACAGGTCCACCTCCGGCAATGTTGCGCCGATGTCCCGCACTCCATCAAGGGCAATGGTCCGCAGGTCGATGCCACCGACATCAACGGCCGGGAGACTGAGCTCGGCGCGAGTGGGTACGGGCGACGCCGGAGCGCGCTGGGCCGAGGATCGGTGGGTTTGGCTAGCGGGACCCCGGGGGTACTCGTAGCCGGCGCTCAGCCCCGAAGCTACGGTGAGCCTTGCCTCCCGTTCGCCCAAACCGGTGGAGAGACCAGCGTCGATGAGCAACCCCTCGACCTCACTCCTGTCGAGGGCACCGCCGGCCACGACCTGGCCGAGGCAGAAGGCCGCACGGTTCAGGGTGGCGTTGCGCTGGCCCTCCTGGGCGGCGCGCACCTGGGCCAGCTCGCCTTCCAGGGCGGCCTGGGCCCACGACGACGAAGTGCCCAGCCTCCTGTCCTGCTCCGCCAGTGGCTCTGGCGCTCGTCGCTCTGGCGGACGGAGCTGATCCAGCAGCCAGTCGGGCATGGCCGGAAGGTCGGGCCCGCGGGTCTCCCAAGCGTAGACAGCCCCGCTGGCGTGGCGACTAGGCGGCGCGATGACATACCCGCCGTCGCCCCGGACGTCGATTCCGGGGCCCAGCTTGGTGCCGGCGTTGTTTCGCACCTTGACGCCGGGATGGGCCAGATAGATGTGTGCACCGCAGGACCCGGTGCGCACGGTACGTCCCCGAGGAAGGGCTCCGTGCTCGGCGACGACAGCGCCCAGGCTGGTATGACCTCCATGGGGCGGGTCGATGTCGAGTACCACGAGCCCGCTCTCCGCCCCGGTGCGAATGGCGACGTTGGCCCCCGGCCACCGGGTCCACCACCGCTCGATGCTCTGCTGGTCGGTGGTGGCGTCCCGCAGTCCCCGGGTCGGCCGCGGGTGCTTGCCGGGGGAGGAACAGCCCGGCTGCCGGCATGAGCAGCCGGCTGGGATCGGCGTGTGGCAGGGGAACACCTGCCAACCACGATCGGCATAGGCGAGGGCGGCGTCCAGCGGGCGTTGCCTCCCACGCGGTCTCATATGTCGAGCTCGACGGTTGGCGGGGGAGCGACCCCCGCCTCGAGAACGGGTGCCAGGTGGATCGAGCGCAGGTCGAGATCACCCACGAGCTCCTTCTCCGAGACGGCGTAGGCGTAGTCCAGGCTTGACTCGTCGAGTTCCGCCGTCGACAGGCGCGCCCGGCCGTCGACGGCGAAGTCGACATCGAGCCATGTCCCATCGGCAGCGACCCGTTCGACAAGGCCGACGATGCCCTGGGGCAGCTCCGGTTCTCCGGTGGTCGGCGGCCGGAGCCCACTTGGCCCCACGACCACCCGATCACCGGCCAGGAACTCCTTCCCGCCGACGACGGCTCCGGGGCCGCGCAAGCTTCCGGTGGCGGCCAGCAGCTCCCGGGCCACGTCGTTCAGTTGGGCCACGTCCGCCGCTGACGCCCCCACCAGCAGCCGCTCTTCGTCGGTGGACCAGCGCTGCTGCCAGGCGGCCAGCTCCTGGCCGGTGAGGGCCTGGCCCGCCACCCTGTGCTGTTCCAGGATGGCATCGACTCTCGCCAGTTGGCCCTCGCTCATCACCGACGGGTGCAGGTCGAGGGCCGAAGGGGATGAGCCTTGGACCTCGAGCGCCTTCTGGCGGCGCTCCAGGAAGGAGCGGTCGACCACAGCGTTGGCGGTGGCCGAAGACCCGGCCGAGCGCTCGGCTGACTTTGACGCAGTGAACTCGACACCACACATCCCGCACAGCACGGGACCGGCCGCCAAGACCGAAGGTGCCATGAGCAGGCGCCTCCCGCAGCCGCACCGAGCTCCGACGCGTGTGCCTCCCGTCCTACCCCGTCCGGCGCCGATGCCATTCTCGGCATCGTCACGCCCCGCCCCGGCACCCTCTTCGGCGCCAAGGCGCACCCCCGCCTCCAGCTGGCGGGCTATGCGCATGGCCTCACCCAGCCCGGTGACCGCGTCCGTATAGCGCTCGACCGTCTCCGGTCGAAGCGTGGTGCGGGCCCACCCGTGAGGGCGCATCTGCCCCGCGGTCAGGCCGACCTCTTCGGCGGCGGCCTGGAAGCGAGCGTTGTGATAGCGCCCACCCCGGGAGGTGTCGCGCACGCCCCTGGTCGCGTTCAATCCGTGGGCAGCTTCATGGAGGAGGACCTCGAAGACCTGCTCCGGTGGCAGGTGCAGGGCCTCGCCGGCGAGGAGTAGTTCCCCTCGCGCCTTGCCGTCGGCCAGCCACTGCCCACCCCACCAGTGCCCGAGCTTCACCAGCCGGCCCCGCTCCACTCCGGTCCCGAGCACCACGACGGCGTCAGGTACCTCCGGGTGGCGTTCTTGGATGGCGGCCCACGCCTCCTCGCAGGCCCGCACCACCTGGCTGGCGGCCGGTGAGGACACGACGTTCGTCGGGTCGCTCGGCAGGTCTGGCGTCTCCTGAGACTCCGGCTGCACGGCCTGGGCCGGTCTGTGTTTGTCCACCGCCCACGTAGATGAGCGGTCCTCCAAGAACAGCTCGGCCTCGACCAGGGAGCGGTTCTCGGCCACCCAGCCCATGACCTTGGTGGCGGGCAACTCGAAGCCATCCCGGGGAAGTCGGGCCACTACGTCGGCGGCGAACTTCGTGTAGACCGACGGCGGTGGCAGCTCGCCCAGCTCGGCGGTCAGGAGCGAGCGGGCCAGGTCGGAAGAGCCGCTTCCACTATCGCCCCAAGTGAATCCCGAGCAGGCACCGTCGCAGACTTGATGGCGCAGCGACACGGGCTTGGGTTCCCGCTCGGACGCCTCGATACGAGCGATCAGGTCGTGCTTGCGGTCCATGAAGTTTTCGCGGCGAGCCAGGTGGGCGGCGTCCGGTGGTCCGAGCACAGGGCGGCTCCGGTACAGCTCGCGGGCCTCGTCAAGAATCTCGTTGATCTCGGAAACCTCCGGCCGCTGAGGGGCTTCGATGAACCGCACCCGAGGGTTGCCGTCCGTGTAGTCACCGAGGTAACTGCGTCTGGCGGCTGGGACTTCCGGGCTGGGACGGCCTTGCATCTGGCGTTCGGCGGAGTCGGGTGTCCGCTCCTGCACCGAGACGCTCCACTGGGGCTTGGTCCCATCGACCTCTGCGGCGTGATCTGGCTCGGAGTTGGCCTGCTCGGCGGCAATGGAAAGCCTGTCCACCACGTCGGCTAGGTGATCGCCGCAGGCCCACTCCTCCTGAGCCGACCGCTGGCCGGCGTTCAGCATCACGAGGTGGTCTGCCTCCGCTCCGCAGTCTTCGACAGCGCAAGGCAGCTGAGGACGGTGAGTGGTCATGGTCTCCTCCTTTCGGCTGGCGGGCGGGTGTGGCCCCGGTCCGGACGGGCAAGGCCACGCCACTGGCGACGGCGGGGCGCGGTGCCGACCCGGGACAGGGCGGGATCGGAGAACCAGGGCCGGAGTCGGACGTGGGCTGGCAGTTCGGAGCCGTAG
>JADDQT010000050.1 GCA_016781225.1 Actinomycetota bacterium | reverse complement strand
TGGTGGCGCCTGAAAGCCGACGGTCCCACCCCGCTCGACGCCGCCGCCGATTCCGGCCTGAAGCTGCACTGACTCCTCAACCGCCGGCCGCGAGCTGCCGATGCGAGGGAGGGCGTGGGGGTGAGTTGCGCCCTTGCTGCCGGCGGAGGAGGAACAGGGGCGATGTGGGGATTCAGCCTTCCGAGGCGCAGGCGAACGCCGGGACCCGAGGGCCGTAACCGGCGACGGCGTGGTTTCGTCGCTCGTCTCTTCGTGTCCACTTCGCTGGTGCTGATCTCGGTGGGGGTGGTGCTGCAGGTCTCACAGGCCGCAGCCCTGCGTCGCATCCTGATCGACGAGGGGCTCAAGCGCCACGAGGCCGAGGCCCGCCTCATCGAGCGCACCTTCCGGGAGGCCACCGACGCTCGAGCCGCTCGTCGCGAGGTCGGTGCGATCCTGGCCCAGGTCCAGAACCGCCCGGACGTGGCCAATGCCTACGTGGTCGACTCCACCGGCACGGTGATCGTGGCCGGTGACCCCAACGAAGAGGGGAAGCTCTATTACACGCCGGCGATCGAGGCCGTCCTTCGCAGCTCCAAGTCCCGATTCGTCAGCGAGGACGGCGGAGGTCGCCCCTTCGAGTACCTCACCCCGGTCGAGCTGCCCACCGGGAGGGTGGTGCTCGAGGTCGAGGAGCTCCCGCTCCTGCTCGAGCAGGAGCTGGCGGCCCTGCGGCGCTCCTCGTTCGGGGCGCTGGGAGCGAGCTTGCTGATCGCTCTTCCCCTGCTCTGGCTCCTCGGAGGGCGCTCCCTCGCAGGCCGCTACCAGTCGGCCGAGGAGCGATCGAGCCTCGACGGCCTGACCGGTCTGGCCAACCACCGCAGCTTCCAGGAGGAGATCCGGCGGGAGGTGGCTCGAGCCCTGCGCCACGGCGGCTCGTTGTCGCTGGCCATGGTCGACGTGGACGACTTCAAGGTCGTGAACGACCAGGCCGGTCACCGCCACGGCGACGAGATGCTGGTGGAGCTCGGGGCTGCGCTCGCCAGCGGGCGCCTCACCGACCGGGCCTTTCGGATAGGGGGCGACGAGTTCGCCGTCATCCTGCCCCAGACCGACCACAACGGAGCCGTTGTCGCCGCCGACCGGCTGCGGGTGGCGGCCGCCGGCCGGCTCCCAGGTACCACCATCAGCATCGGGCTCGCCACACTGGGCCCCGAGGGCGACTCCAACGTGCTGCGCGACCAAGCCGACGCGGCGCTCTACGAGGCGAAGCGGCTAGGCCGGGACCGCGCCGTGTCCTTCCACGAGGCGGCTCTGGCCTCGGTGCTGCCGGCGGCCAAGATCCATGCCCTGCGCGCGCTGCTGGAGGAAGGGCGGTTGAGCGCCGCCTACCAGCCGATCTGGAACGTGGGCTCGGGGGAGCTGATGGCCTTCGAGGGCCTGGCCCGGCCGTCGGAGGACTACGGCTTCGAGGGGCCCTTGGAGGCGTTCCAGGTGGCCGAGAGGATCGGGAAGGTGGACGAGCTGGACGCTCTGTGCCGCCGAGCCGTGCTGAGCTGTGCCGGAGGGTTGCCGCCCGACGCCCTCCTCTTCGTCAACGTCTCGCCCCAGGTGCTCGACCACGAGTCGCTGGCCTGCCGGCGCCTGGTCGAGGAGGTCCAAGCCGCCGGTCTCGGGCCGGAGCGGGTGGTCATCGAGATCACCGAGCGGTCCACCGAACGGTTGGACGTCGTGGTCCGCGAGGCGGCCAGGCTGCGACAGCTCGGGTTCAAGCTGGCGCTTGACGACATGGGTTCGGGCAATGCCGGCCTGGAGATGCTGCTCCAGGTGAGGTTCGACTTCGTCAAGGTCGATCGGGGTGTGGTCAACAGCCTCGTGGAGGACGGCCCGGGCCGAGCCGTGATGGCGGCCGTCTGCGCCTTCGCCTCCGAGGCCCGTTCGTTCGTCATCGCCGAGGGCATCGAGACCCAGGCGGCGCTCGAGTCCGTCAAGCGGATCCTGCTTCGCCACCATCTGAGCGCGGGGTACGGCGCCCAGGGTTTCCTCCTGGGGAGGCCAGCCGAAGGCTTCGAGGTGACGCGGACCGGCGTGCCGGTTGCCAGTGCGGCGGCGTGTGGCTATCGTTAGCACTCGCAAGGTGCGAGTGCTAACAGCACCGCCCGGCGCCCAGCCGCAAAGCACGAGCGTAACCACCACACCGGAGGTCAAATCATGAACCTGCAGCCCCTCGACGATCGTCTCGTCGTCCGCCCCAGCGAGTCCGAGGAGACCACCGCATCCGGCCTGGTGATCCCCGATACCGCCAAGGAGAAGCCCCAACAGGGCGAGGTGCTGGCGGTGGGACCGGGCAGGCGGGCAGAGAGCAGCGGTGAGCTGATCCCTCTCGACGTAAAGGTGGGCGACAGGGTCGTCTACTCCAAGTACGGGGGCACCGAGTTCACCTCCGAAGGCGAGGACCTGCTCATCCTGACCAGCCGTGACGTACTGGCCAAGGTGATCTCGACCGGGGGCGGCAACTGATGGCCAAGGAGCTTCGCTTCCGGGAGGAGGCCCGGCGTGGGCTCGAAGCCGGAGTGAACAAGCTGGCCAACTCCGTCAGGGTCACGCTGGGACCGAGAGGTCGAAACGTGGTGCTCGACAAGAAGTTCGGTGCCCCCACCATCACCAACGACGGCGTCACCATCGCCCGTGAGGTCGAGCTCGAGGACCACTTCGAGAACATGGGAGCCCAGCTGGTGAAGGAGGTCGCCACCAAGACCAACGACATCGCCGGCGACGGCACCACCACGGCAACGGTCCTCGCTCAGGCTCTCATCCACGAAGGTCTGCGGAACGTGGCGGCCGGCGCCAACCCGACGGCCCTCAAGCGGGGCATCGACAAGGCGGTGGAGATCGTGGTCGGGTCCATTCACGACCAGGCCAAGGACGTGGACGACAAGAGCGAGATCGCCCAGGTGGCGTCCATCTCCGCTGGTGACGCCACCATCGGTGCGGTACTCGCCGACGCCATCGACCGGGTGGGCAAGGACGGCACCGTGACCGTCGAGGAGTCCAACACCTTCGGGCTGGAGCTCGAGTTCACCGAGGGCATGCAGTTCGACAAGGGGTACCTCTCTCCATATCTGGTGACCGATCCCGAACGGCAGGAGGCCGTCCTCGAGGATCCGTACATCCTCATCGTCAACTCCAAGATCTCCGCCGCCCAGGAGCTGATCGCCGTCCTCGAGAAGGTCATGCAGTCCGGCCAACCGCTGCTGATCATCGCCGAGGACGTGGAAGGGGAGGCCCTGGCCACCCTGGTGGTCAACAAGATCCGGGGCACGTTCAACTCGGTGGCCGTGAAGGCGCCCGGGTTCGGCGAGCGTCGCAAGGCCGTGCTCCAGGACATAGCCATCCTCACCGGTGGCCAAGTCATCGCCGAGGAGGTCGGTCTCAAGCTCGACACCGTCACCCTCGACCTGCTGGGGCGGGCCCGCCGGGTCATCGTCACCAAGGACGAAACGACCCTCATCGAGGGTGCGGGCTCGGACTCCGACGTCAAGGGCCGGGTGGCCCAGCTCCGAAGGGAGATCGAGGACGCCGACTCGGACTGGGACAAGGAGAAGCTCCAGGAGCGCTTGGCCAAGCTGGCGGGTGGCGTGGCCGTGGTCCGCGTCGGCGCCGCCACCGAGGTCGAGCTCAAGGAGAAGAAGCACCGCATCGAGGACGCACTCTCCGCCACTCGAGCGGCCATCGAGGAGGGCGTGGTCGCGGGCGGAGGCTCGGCACTGGTGCGGGCCCGAGGAGTGCTCGACGGCTTGGTCCCCACCCTGGAGGGTGACGAGGCCACCGGTGCCGCCATCGTCCGCAAGGCGCTGGAGGAACCGCTCAAGTGGATCGCCCAGAACGCCGGTTTCGAGGGTGCGGTCATGGTCCAGCAGGTGGAGCGGGAGTCGGGGTCGGTAGGCCTCAACGCTGCCACCGGGCAGTTCGAGGACCTGATCAAGGCAGGGATCATCGACCCCGCCAAGGTGACCCGCTCGGCCCTGCAGAACGCCGCCTCCATCGCCTCTCTTCTGCTCACCACTGAAGCTCTGGTGGCCGACAAGCCGGAGAAGCAGCAACCGGCGACGGCAGCGCCCCCCGGTGGAGGAATGGGTGGCATGGGCGGGATGGGTGGCATGGGCGGAATGGGTGGTATGGGCGGAATGGGGATGATGTAGCCCTGTCGGGCTGCTCGCTTAGAGTCGCGACATGTCATACGAGGGGGAGGGCGTCGATAACCGTCCGGCCCCCGACCCCGAGAAGCTGCTTGCCTTCTGGCTCGAGTGGGAGCGCGGGGAGACGCCACCCGGCCGGGTGCTGGCCAACCTGAAGACGGCGGGCCTCCGGGACCTGCTGGAATCCACCGTGGCCGCGCACCGGGAGATCGGCCTGGGCTGATCCCCGACTCCCGCGCCGGGGAACTACCGGGCATGTTCGCTATCGCCAGATTGCCTGCAACCGGGGTGTTCGCCTTCGGCGAATATGCCCGGTAGTTCCAACGTGCGGGAGTGCCCGTTATCCTGGCTCCTTCGCCGGGTCCCAGGAGGTAGAGCGTGGCTGAGGTCGAGATCGGCATCGGCAAGTCCGGTCGGAAGGCCTACGGGTTCGACGACATAGCCATCGTCCCCAGCAGGCGCACGCGCGACCCGGAGGACGTCGACATCTCCTGGGAGATCGACGCCTTCAACTTCGAGCTTCCGCTCATGGCCTCGGCGATGGATGGAGTGGTGAGCCCTGCCACCGCCATCGAGATCGGTCGCCTGGGCGGTGTGGGGGTGCTCAACCTCGAGGGCCTGTGGACCCGCTATGAGGACCCGGAGCCGCTGTTCGAGGAGATAGCCGACCTCGACGACGACAAGGCCACGGCCCGCATGCAGCAGATCTACGCCGAGCCGATGAAGCCCGAGCTGGTCGCCCAGCGGATCCGGGAGATCAAGGACGGTGGCGCCGTCTCCTGCGTCTCGCTCACGCCCCAGCGAGTCGAGCGATTCACCGACGCCCTGCTGAAGGCCGAGCTCGACCTGTTGGTGATCCAGGGAACCGTGGTCTCGGCCGAGCACGTCTCCAAGACCACCGAGCCCCTCAACTTGAAGAAGTTCATCCGCGAGCTCGACATCCCCGTCATCGTCGGGGGTTGTGCCTCCTACCAGGCAGCGCTGCACCTGATGCGAACCGGCGCGGTGGGGGTACTGGTCGGGGTGGGCCCGGGCAACGCGTGCACCACCCGTGGGGTGCTCGGTATCGGCGTGCCGCAGGCCACCGCCATCGCCGACGCTGCCGGTGCGCGCATGCGGCACCTGGATGAGACGGGTGTGTACGTGCAAGTCATCGCCGACGGAGGCATGAGCCGCGGCGGCGACATCGCCAAGGCCATCGCCTGCGGCGCCGACGCCGTGATGGTGGGCTCCCCCCTCACCTCGGCCCACGAGGCGCCCGGCCGCGGGTACCACTGGGGGATGGCCACCTTCCATCCCACCCTGCCCCGGGGCGCCCGCGTCAGCACGCGGATCCGCGGCAGCCTGCAGGAGATACTCGTCGGTCCGGCCCACGAGAACGACGGTCGCCTCAACCTGTTCGGGGCACTGCGCACCTCCATGGCCACCTGCGGCTACGAGTCGGTGAAGGAGTTCCAGAAGGCGGAGGTCATGGTGGCCCCGTCACTGCAGACGGAGGGCAAGGACCTGCAGCGGACCCAGGGCGTGGGCATGGCAAGGTAGGGAAGGGCGACGAACTACTTGCACGAATTTGAAGGAATCATCCCAAGTGACGGTCTCGGAAGGAAGCAAGTAGTTCGTCGCCCTTCCCTGAGAGAGCCCGAGGGGTCCGGCACCGTCCTGGTGGTGGACTTCGGGGCTCAATACGCGCAGCTCATCGCCCGCCGGGTCCGCGAGGCCCACGTGTACTCCGAGATCGTGCCCCACACCATCACTGCGGCCGAGGTTCATGCCCGGGCCCCGGCGGCGCTCATCCTTAGCGGCGGCCCGAGGTCGGTGCACGTGGAGGGCGCTCCCATCCTGGACCCCGAGGTCTACCGCACCGGCGTGCCGATGTTCGGCATCTGCTACGGGGCCCAGCTCGTGGTCCAGCAGCTGGGCGGGGAGGTGGCGCCCACGGGCCGAGGCGAGTACGGACGCACGCCGATGCGGGTGGTGGGCGGGTCACCGCTGTTCGCCGACCTTCCGGTGGAGCAGGACGTGTGGATGAGCCACTTCGACTCCATCGTGGCCGGCCCCGAGGGCTTCCGTGTCGTGGCCAGCACTGAGGAGTCACCGGCCGCAGCCATCGAGGATCCGGAACGGAGGATCTACGGGGTCCAGTTCCACCCGGAGGTGGCCCACACCGCCCGCGGCCAGGAGGTGCTCAAGCACTTCCTCTACGACGTGGCCGGATGCCGGCCGGCGTGGACGATGACCTCGATAATCGAGCGGTCCGTGGTGGCCATCCGGGAACAGGTGGGCGGGGAGCGGGTGATCTGCGGCCTGTCGGGAGGCGTGGACTCGGCCGTTGCCGCCGCCCTGGTGCAGAAGGCCGTCGGCGATCAGCTCACTTGCGTGTTCGTCGACACCGGGCTGTTGCGTGCGGGCGAGGCGGAGCAGGTGGAGGAGACGTTCCGCGGCCAGTTCAGCGTGGACCTGGTCCATGCCAAGGCAGGTGACCGCTTCCTCGAGGCTCTCGACGACGTCATCGACCCCGAGCGCAAGCGCAAGGCCATCGGCACCACCTTCATTCGGGTGTTCGAGGAGGTGGCCCGCGACCTCGATGACGCTCGCTTCCTCGTCCAGGGCACGCTGTACCCCGACATCATTGAATCGGGGACAGCCGACGCGGCCAGGATCAAGAGCCACCACAACGTGGGCGGCCTCCCCGAGGACATGGACTTCGAGTTGGTGGAGCCCCTGCGCAACCTGTTCAAGGACGAGGTGCGGGCCGTGGGCGAGGAGCTGGGCCTGCCCGAGGACATCGTCTGGCGCCAGCCGTTCCCCGGTCCGGGCCTGGCCGTGCGCATCGTGGGCACGGTGACACCCGAGCGGCTGGAGGTGCTGAGGGCTGCCGACGCCATCGTCACCGAGGAGGTCAAGCGCGCCGGCCTGTACCGGGAGCTGTGGCAGAGCTTCGCCGTGCTGCCCGCAGTGCGCACGGTCGGCGTGATGGGCGACGAGCGGAGCTACGCGTACCCCATAGTCATCCGAGCCGTAACCTCCGACGACGCCATGACCGCTGACTGGGCCCGCCTGCCGTACGAGGTGCTCGAGCGCCTGTCCAGCCGCATCATCAACGAGGTCCCCGGGGTCAACCGCGTCGCCCTCGACATCACGTCCAAGCCGCCCGGCACCATCGAGTGGGAGTAGGGCCGAGCCTCGAACAGCTCGCGACGTGGGTGGCCGGCGCCCGCGCTCGCACCCTCGAGCTGATCGCCGACCTGAGCGGCGATCAGCTCGTCGGGCCATGCTCGACACAGTGAGCCAGCACCTTCCGGTCACACCTCGCCGGTAGCCTGGGAATCGGTGGAGGACCTCCTTGGCGGACTGAACCCCGTGCAGCGGGAGGCCGTGTTGCACGACGAGGGTCCGCTCCTCATCGTGGCCGGAGCCGGCTCGGGGAAGACCCGAGTCCTCACCAATCGCATCGCCCACCTCATCGCCGAGGGCGTCTCGCCGTTCGAGATCATCGCCATCACCTTCACCAACAAGGCCGCGGGCGAGATGAAGCACCGGGTCGAGGCGCTGGTGGGTCCCGTCGCCCAGCGCATGTGGGTCTCCACCTTCCATTCGGCCTGCGTGCGGATCCTGCGCCGGGACGGCAGTCGTTTGGGTTACCGCTCGTCATTCACCATCTACGACCAGGCCGACGCCCAGCGCCTCACCGGGTACGTCCTCCGGGACCTCAACATCGATGCCAAGCGATTCCCTCCCCGCAGCGTGCACGCCGTCATCAGCCAGGCCAAGTGCGAGCTGATCGACTTCGAGTCGTACCAGGCCCAGGCCAGTGGCCCCTACGAACGCAGGGTCGCCGAGGTCTACCGCGAGTACCAGCAACGCCTCCTGGCGGCCAGCGCCATGGACTTCGACGACCTGGTCATGGTGGCGATGAACCTGCTCCAATCCCACCCCGACGTGCTGGCCTACTACCAAGAGCGCTTCAAGCACGTCCTGGTCGACGAGTACCAGGACACCAACCGGGCCCAGAACGAGTTCGTCGTGCTCCTCGGGCGCAAGCACCGCAACGTGTGCGTCGTGGGGGACAGCGATCAATGCCTGCCGCCGGGAACGAAGGTGGCCACGCCGCACGGGCCCCGTTGCATCGAAGACCTTTGGGCAGGCGACCAGGTGTTGGGCACCGGCGGCCCGAGCACACTGATCGCAGGCCGGGTTCGGCATGTGCAAAGGGGCCGCTACGCCGGCCCCTTGTACAAGGTCACGGCAGCCGGCCGGACGGTTCGGGGCACACCGCACCACATCGTTCTGGCTGATCCTGTGGTCGAAGCCGACCACTACGTCGTCTACCTGATGGAGCGCGCTGACCGTGGGTACCGGGTGGGCCTGACCAGAGGCGTTCGTCCTCCTGGGAAAGGTGGGCTCGATCACGGTCTTCGTGTGCGGGTCAACCAGGAGCATGCAGACAAGGCATGGATCCTGAAGGTGTGCGCCACGCGGACCGCCGCCGCCTTTTGGGAAGCGAGGTATGCGGCTCAGTACGGGTTGCCTACGGCCTGTTTCCACGCCTTGGGCCGCAACCTCGCCATGGACGATGCTTGGCTCGAGCGTCTGTACGACGAGCTGGACACCGAGACCGCAGCCAAGCAGTTACTGGAGGATCTCCATCTCCACCTTGAATTCCCGCACTACCGGCCGCAGAACGGCCGTCGTCGCCAGAGTGTCAACCTCACCATGTTCTCGGACCATCGTTCGGGAAGTACCGGTTACCATCGCCTTCAGTGGTGCTCCAACCGGCCTGACATCGCCGCCCTGCTGTCTGCCGCCGGTTACCAGGTGCGGCCCGGGAAGGCGGCCAGCGTACGCGTTGAGACGTCACGCAAGAGCTACCGGGAAGCGCTTGCGATGGCCGAGGCCATGGCCGCTGCCGGCGGGTTGGAGATCCAGCGGCGAGCCCAGATCAGTGGTCGTGTGTACGGCTTCACCCCGCTGTCTCATCTCCGGGTCGGCATGCGCGTGCTCGTGGATCGCGACGGGCAGCTCGAGGAGGCGCGGGTCGACTCAGTCGAAGTCGAGGACTATGACGGGCCCGTCTACGACCTCGAGGTGACACCGACGCACACCTATGTCGCCGACGGGATGTTGGTGCACAACAGCGTGTACCGCTTCAGAGGCGCAGACGTGCGAAACATCCTGCAGTTCGAGGAGGCCTTCCCGGAGGCCACCACCATCGTCCTCGAGCAGAACTACCGCTCCACCCAGACGATCCTCGACGCGGCCAATGCCATCATCGCCAACAACGCCCTGCGCAAGCCCAAGTCCTTGTGGACCGAGCAGGTCGGTGGGGAGCTCATCAGCCGCTACCACGCCGAGGACGAGCACGACGAGGCCGCCTGGGTGTGCCAGGAGATGGTGCGCCTGAACCACCAGGGCACCCGATGGGCCGACATGGCCGTCTTCTACCGCACCAACGCCCAGAGCCGAGTGGTGGAGGAGGAGCTCGTGCGGCGCAGGGTCCCTTATGTGATCGCCGGCGGTACCCGCTTCTACGAGCGCCGGGAGGTAAGGGACCTGGTCGCCTACCTGAGGGCGGTGAACAACCCCGCCGACGAGGTCTCGCTCGAGCGGGTCATCAACGTGCCCAAGCGCGGGGTGGGCGATACCAGCGTGGGCCGGCTCGAGTCGTGGGCCGCGTCCCAGGGGATCGGGTTCTTCGAGGCCATGCTCGACGCCGAGCGGGCGGGCGTAGGCGGCAAGGCGCTCGCGGGCATCAGGGACCTGCTCGGCCTTCTCGACGAGCTGCGCATGCTGGCCGACGGAGGTGTGAGCCCGGACAAGGTGGTGCAGGTGGTGCTCGACCGCACCGGCTACGCCGCCGAGCTGGAGGCGGAGCGAACGGTAGAGGCGGCCGGCAGATTGGAGAACGTCGCCGAGCTGGTGGGAGTGGCCGGCGAGTACCAGGACCTCGACTCGTTCCTCGAGGCGGTGAGCCTGGTGGCCGACAGCGACGACCTCGAGGAGGAGGCGTCGAAGGCGGTGCTCATGACCCTCCATACGGCCAAGGGTTTGGAGTACCCGGTCGTGTTCATGGTCGGCCTGGAGGACGGCATCTTTCCCCACCTCCGTTCGTTGGGTGACCCCGACGAGCTCGAGGAGGAGCGCCGACTCTGTTACGTCGGTCTGACCCGAGCCAGGGAGCGCCTCTACCTCACCAATGCATGGTGCAGGACGCTGTGGGGCTCCACCCAGTACAACCCGCCCAGCCGCTTCCTG
>JADDQT010000266.1 GCA_016781225.1 Actinomycetota bacterium | reverse complement strand
CGCCCAGACGGCGGCCAGTGGGGCCAAGGGCGCCAAGAGCATGGGCGAGCAGGCCACCGGAGCCGAGGGCGCCACCCAAGGGGATGACCAGTCGTGACCGACACCGGGGCTGACACCAAGCGGCCGACCTACAGCCATTGGCGCAAGCCCACCTCCCCCGGGGTGGGACCGCTCGGCCTGGTCGGCACCCTCATCGCCTTCGGGGGCCTGTTGGTGGTGATGCTGCTCACCCTGTTCAGCTTGAAGGCGGCCATGGTCCTGGCCGTCCTCGTGGCCCTGGCCCTGGTGCCGCTGGTGGCGCACAACAAGGCGGGGCGCAATGGCTACCAAATCCTCACCGCCCGCATCGCCTGGATGCGTGGCCGCCGGCGCCTGCAGCACATCTACCGCTCCGGACTGGCGGGCCCGGTTCCCTCCGGAACCCACCAGCTCCCCGGCCTGCTGGCCGCCTCCGAGGCCATGATGGCCCAGGACTCCTACGGCCTGCCCTACGGGATGATCCGGATCCCCTCCACCCACCACTACACCGCCGTCTTGCGCTGCGACCCCGAGGGCGGCCAGCTCGTCGACGCCGACCAGGTGGACAAGTGGGTGGCGCAGTGGGGCCAGTGGCTTGCCGACCTGGCCCACGAGCCGGGCATGGTGGCCGCCGCGGCGACGATCGAGACGGCTCCTGACGCCGGCACCCGCCTCGCCTCAGAGGTCCAGACCCTCCTTACCGACGGAGCACCCCCACTGGCCCGGGAGACACTGCTCGACACCGCGGCCTCCTTCCCCTCCGGGGCGGCCGCGGTGTCGGCCAGGGTGGCAGTGACCTACTCGGGCCGGGGCCGTTCTGCAGCTGAGGGCGAGGGCCTGCTCGGTCTGCGCCGAGGCGAGAGCGAGGCACAGCCCAGCCGTGACCCCCAGGCCATGGCCGTCGAGATCGGCACCCGCCTGCCTGGTCTGACCCGCAGCCTCTACGCCTGTGGCGCCGGCCGGCCGCGGTCCATGGGCGTCGCCGAGCTGGCCGGGATGGTCCGCGGGGCCTACGACCCCGACATCGGCCAGACCCTCGACGAGGCCCGCCAGGCCGGTGACGACCCGCTGGTTGAGTGGGACAACGCCGGACCCGCCGCCCACGCCGAGGCCTGGGACCACTACATCCACGACGGCGGCGCCTCCATCACCTGGCAGATGGTCAGCGCCCCTCGCGGACTGGTCCTGTCCCGGGTGCTCGAGCTGCTCCTGTTGCCCCAGCCCGAGCTCACCCGCAAGCGCGTCACCATCATCTACCGCCCCTACGACCCAGGCCGGGCCGCCACCGTCGTCGACGCCGACGTGCGCACCACCATCACCCGCGCCACGCGCCGGCGTGGCATCGCCAGGGCCCACGAGAGCCAGGACGTCAAGGCCGCCCAGAAGACCGCCATCGAGGAGGCCGCCGGCGCCGGCGTGGTCCGCTTCTCCCTCCTCGTCACCGCCACCGTGGACGATCCCAAGAAGCTGCGCCGAGCCGCGGCGGTCGTCGACCAGCTGGGGCGAGCCTGCCGCATCGAGCTGCGCCGCTGCTACGGCTCCCAGGCCGCCGCCTTTGCCGCCAACCTGGGGGTGGGGGTGGTCCTCGCCGAGCACACCACGGTGCACGACTGGCTGCGCCAGAACCTGTGAGCAGGTCCGCAACCCGCTCCAGCACCCCACGGCTCCGCAAGCCCGGCCCTCGCGGCCTGTCCGGCCGGGGCCTGGGCAAGGCCTCCTACGTCGAGGCGCCGCCCGAGTGGCGGGGCACCTCGGTCCAGGTGTGCGGCCTGTTCCCGTGGATCGTGGGGGCCTCGACGCCCACCATCGGCGTGCCCATCGGTCGCCACATGCTCTCCGGCTCGGCCGTGTGCTTCGACCCCATCAACTGGTTCCAGCGGGCCAAAGTGCTGCTCAACCCCTCGATGTTCGTTCTCGGCCTGCCTGGCCTCGGCAAGTCCACCCTGGTGCGCCGCCAGGTCCTCGGGCTGGCCGCCTCCGGGGTCACGCCGCTGGTGCTCGGCGATCTCAAGCCCGACTACGCCGAGCTCGTCCGGGCCCTGGGCGGCCAGGTCGTGCGCCTGGGCCGGGGCGCAGGTTCCCTCAACGTCCTCGACCCCGGCGCCATGGGCAGCGTGGCCAAGACCCTGAGCGGCGCCATGGCCGACGAGCTGCGGGAGCAGGCCATGGGCCGCCGCCTGAACATGACCACCGCCCTCGTCACCCTCGTACGCCGTCAACCCGTCACCGACCACGAGGAATCCGTGCTCTCTGCCGCGCTGCGCGTCCTCGACGAGCGCAGCGCCGGCGTGCCCGTCCTGAGCGACCTGGTCCAGGTCCTCGAGGACGCCCCCGATGCCGTACGCCAGGTCACCCTCGACCGGGGCTCGATCGAGCGCTACCGCGAGAGCGTCGATCCCCTGGCGCGGTCCCTGATCGGCCTGATCGACGGTCCTCTGGGAACCACCTTCGCCCGGCCCACCTCGGTCCCCGTCGACGTCGACTCCACGTCGGTGTGTGTCGACATCTCCAACATCTCGAGCACCGATACGCGGCTCCAGGCGGCCGTGCTGCTGGCGTGCTGGAACGAGGGCTTCGGCGCCGTCGAAGCGGCCCAGGCCCTGGCCGACGCCGGCCGGGCCCCTCAGCGGCGCTTCTTCATCGTCATGGACGAGCTCTGGCGAGTCGTCAGGTCAGGCGAGGGCATGGTGGACAACATCGACGCCCTCACCCGGCTCAACCGCCAGAAGGGTGTCGGCACGGCCATGATCACCCACTCCATGGCCGACCTCAGGGCGCTGCGCAACCAGGAAGACCGGGAGAAGGCCGAGGGCTTCGTGGAGCGCTCCGGCGCCCTGGTGGTGGGCGGGCTGCCGCCGGCGGAGATGGAGCACCTCAACACCATCGTCCCCTTCTTCGCCCGCGAGCGCCGGGAGGTGACCCACTGGGCCACTCCTCCGGGGTGGGACGCCAACACCGCACCGCCCGGCCTAGGCAACTTTCTCATCAAGGTGGGCGGGCGCGCCGGGATCCCGGTGAACGTGCAGCTGACCGCCACCGAGCAGATGGCGGACATACACAACACCAACCGCGCCTGGGAGCAGCAGCAGTGAGAGGGCGCAGCCTCGGCCCGCGCCACAGTGCTGGGACCGGAGCCGACCTGTGGCCCTGGCTGCTGGTGGCCGGCGCCGTTCTCGGCGCCGTGGCGGCAGGCGTCGTGTGGCTGGCCGGCAACGTCGTCGCCTGGGTGGGAGGAGACGGCTGGGGCATGCAGCGGCCCTTCGGCTGGGACTTCCTGCCCACCGTGGCCAGCGACGGTCCCACTGCCTACTGGCC
>JADDQT010000049.1 GCA_016781225.1 Actinomycetota bacterium | reverse complement strand
GCTGGCCGCCGAGCGACTGGACCTCACGGAGGTACCGCCCGGACCGCAGCGGGGCCACACCAACCTGGTGACCCAGACGCGCGACGAGCTGGAGGACGTGTTCATAGGCATGGGCTACGCCGTGGCCGAGGGGCCGGAGGTGGAGACCGACTGGTACAACTTCGAGGCCCTGAACATCCCCAAGTCCCACCCCGCTCGCAGCGGCTTCGACACCCTGTACGTGGACTGGGGCGAGCCCTGCTCCACCCTGCTGCGGGCCCACACCTCACCCGTCCAGATCCGGGTGATGCAGCAGCAGCGCCCGCCCATCTACTCGATCATGCCCGGGAAGGTGTATCGCAAGGACACCCCCGACGCCCGCCACACGCCGAGCTTCAACCAGATCGAGGGGCTGGTGGTGGACGAGGGCATCACCTTCGGAGACCTGGCCGGCACCATCGAGGTCTTCACCGGCGCCTACTTCGGCCCTGCCATCCATTCCCGCCTGCGTCCGGCGTACTTCCCCTTCACCGAGCCTTCGGCCGAGTTCGAGATCACCTGCACCATCTGCGAGGGGGAAGGGTGCCGCACGTGCTCGGGCACGGGCTGGATCGAGCTCGGTGGTTGCGGCATGGTTCATCCCAACGTGTTCGCCGCCGTGGGCATCGACCCCGAGGAGTGGGGCGGCTTCGCCTTCGGCTTCGGCATCGACCGCTGCGCCCAGATGCGCCACGGCCTCTCCGACATGCGAGTCCTGCTCGACAACGACATCCGCTTCATCAGCCAGTTCTGATTGCCCGCTGCATCGTGCCGCTCAACAAGGGCCGGGGTTCGCCCCGCGGCAACGCAGGCTCACGCCCGCCCCACCGGTG
Organism: Actinomycetota bacterium; assembly: GCA_016781225.1. Taxonomy (GTDB): domain Bacteria; phylum Actinomycetota; class Acidimicrobiia; order Acidimicrobiales; genus YB1-3. Next base: position 9,640 of record JADDQT010000049.1, on the reverse strand, counting down.
ATGCGCCGGCAGTTCGCTCAACAAGGGCCGGGGGTCGGCCCCCGGCAACACCGTTCTCGCTGTCGCTGATCGCCGCCAAGTCACTCAACGCTCAACAAGGGCCGGGGTCGGCCCCCGGCAACACCCCAACATCACCGTCCCTCCGGCGATGGGCACCACGCACGCTCAACAAGGGCCGGGGGTCGCCGCCGGCAACACCATGCCAGGACCCTGACGGTCCTGGCCTCGTGGGGCGCACTCAACAAGGGCCGGGGGTCGCCCCCGGCAACACCCCGACACCGCCATCGCGCCAATCACCGGCTACCAGCTCGCTCAACAAGGGCCGGGGTCGCCCCCCGGCAACACCAAGGTAGGTGGTCTCGCCGTCGGGGTTGAGCCCCGTCGCTCAACAAGGGCCGGAGGTCGCCCCCGGCAACGCCACGCACGACTTGGAGGACGAGGGTGTCGTCCTCGCCGTGCGCTCAACAAGGGCCGGAGGTCGCCCCCGGCAACGCACGGCGGTGTCGCCGTTGAAGAAGGCGTCCTGGAACTTCGCTCAACAAGGGCCGGAGGTCGCCCCCCGGCAACGCCAGGGCGGCGGTGTAGTTGTCGGCGAGGAACCCACCGTCCGCTCAACAAGGGCCGGAGGTCGCCCCCCGGCAACACCTGGCGTTGTACATCTCAGGCCAGCGCGCCCCGTTGCCCGCTCAACAAGGGCCGGGAGTCGCCCCCCGGCAACACCACCCGAGGGCACTGGTTGGACGACCGCTACCCGGTCTTCAATGCTCAACAAGGGCCGGGAGTCGCCCCCGGCAACACCTCCGGAGATCCGCACGACGGACTTGGGGTCGGTCACCGCTCAACAAGGGCCGGGAGTCGCCCCCCGGCAACACCGCGACAAGCCCGTCGGCAAGGCACTCGCCTACCTGAACGCTCAACAAGGGCCGGGAGTCGCCCCCCGGCAACACCAAGAGGGGCAGCTCGACGTACAGGCTGGTGAGGTGGTCCGCTCAACAAGGGCCGGGAGTCGCCCCCGGCAACACCGAACATGCCCCACCGCAGGATGGCAGTGGCCTAGTTGTCCGCTCAACAAGGGCCGGGAGTCGCCCCCCCGGCAACTCCGAGGCCGCCCTGGCAGCCGGGATGGCGGTCATCGGGGCCGTACGCTCAACAAGGGCCGGGGGCCGTCCCCCGGCAACGCTCTCGGCCAGTGTCTTGCGGCTGCGGCGATCGACGAAGACCGCTCAACAAGGGCCGGGGTAGCCCCCCGGCAACGCCCCAGGAACTCGAAGCGGGCCCGGGAACGACCGAAGCCGTACGCTCAATAAGGGCCGGGGGTCGTCCCCCGGCAACGCCCTCACACCGCTTCCACCGGTGATGCGACGGCAGTTCGCTCAACAAGGGCCGGGGGTCGCCCCCCGGCAACGCCATGATGCCGCCCCAGATGAGACGCCGATCGCGCTCGACCGCTCAACAAGGGCCGGAGGTCGCCCCCCGGCAACACCCCGAGACGGTCTCGTGCATGTCGGCCCGGGCCACGGCGGTCGCTCAACAAGGGCCGGAGGTCGCCCCCCGGCAACGCCGGGTGGTTCCCGAGGTAGGCGGTGAGCTGGGCCACGGTCGCTCAATAAGGGCCGGGGTCGTCCCCCGGCAACGCCCTCTCCACCACCAGGCGTGGCGAAGTAAGGCCACAACACTTAAGTCCGCGCCTCACCCTGGTCACTCACAGTCAGGAGGCACGAAACAAGGCGCCGCTCGACTGCCTCGGTTGTCAAGGATCACTGGAGGTTCGGGGCGAAGGTCGGACGATCCACGGTTGACCCACAGACGAACTCCTCTTGCGCCCCAGGGATGACCGTACCTCGGGGATGGGCCGGTCAAAGCGGCTATCTCGACAGCATCGGCTCGGCCGGAGAGCCCATAGCGCTCCGAATAGAGGGGGATGCCTCGAAGGACCAGCCGACCCCGTTCACGTCGCCCCGGGGCGGTGTCGACTCGGCGGTGAGCGCGGGTCCCGGCCACTGTGAAGCGTTCTCGGCCCAGAGGCCGTCCACGTGGATCAGCGCGCACTGCCGGGGGCAGTACAGGTGGTGCTCGAGAGCGGAGAGCAACACCACCGGCTCGAGCGTCATGGAACTCGCTCGGCGAAGTAGGCGCGAGTCGTATCGGCAATGGCGGATGGCTGGTAGGGCACCACCCGGTACCGGGCCAAGACGAATTCACCGTCGAGCCGAGAACCAAGATCCAAGAAGGCGTCGATACCCCAACGGTCGAGGAACGGACGCCAGGCCGACCAGCAGAAGGCGCCGCGCTTCGTGCTTCGATCCTGCCAGCCGCGTTGGCGGATCTGCCGGCCGTCGCCCCGTGTGGGAAACAAGACCAGGGCGGCGAACACCATGAGCTCCACCACGGGGTCTGCATACTTCTCTCCGAGCGACCCGTCGTGTACGCCTGTAGCAAGGCGCCGGGCGTCGAAGCCAAGTCCGTTCACCTTCATCCGGTGCCCGTTACCGAGCAGGCTGGCGTTGACGTAGCTTTCGCGCTGGTCCATGGACAGCTTCCGCTGGCACGCTTCGGCCCTCGTCCAAAGGGGACCTGTGGTGCCGGGCGCGGCCGGATCGAATGCACCGTGGTCGAGGTTCCCGTGGTCGGCGTCGACGCGCAGATCTGACACCGAGGCGGCAAGATGACCGCCACCCTCGCGGCGCTCGAGCTCCGCCCGCTCCCTGTAGGCGTCCAGGGTGACATGTCGTTCGAAGGCATGGTGCTCGCCCGGTCTCTTGCGGGCGATGGTCGATCGGCCGAGCGACTCGGCCGTTGGCAGCGCTCGGGAGATGGCCGGAACGACGTCAAGGTGGTCGTCGCTCTCGTAGACGGCGAAGGGCACCGCCTCGTCGGCCCACCCAAGACGCAGACCGGGGACGAGCACGGTCGCGCCAATGGCAGCCAACCATCCGTTCAGCCAATCAGCAGTGAGGCCGGGAGCTTCAAACCGGCGGCTCATGCGACCACCACCGCGCTCGCCTGGTGATCGGCCTGACGCAAGACCGCCTCCATCAGGGCCAAGCCCCAGTAGCCGTACTGCTCGCAGCACCGCCGGAACCGGGCGGGCTGCTCCCAGTCCACCTCAGCCAAGTCGCCCGACGCCGAAACTCGGGTGCCTTCGATGTCCGCTGAGACCGCCACCGGCGTGGGGTCGGCCACCCCGGTCACCAGGGGTCGGCCGAAGCCATGATGGGACACCACTAAGTGCAGCACAAGCTCGGCGTCCCAGGTGCCTTCACGTCCCTTCAGCCAAGCCTTCACCAAACGCCGCGACAGCTCTTCGTGCCGGCCACCCTGGGGCCAACCGGCCGCCCGCCGATCGCGCTGCCATTGGAACCACGGACGAGAGGACTTGGCGACAGGTTCGGTGGCGCCCGCCAGGGGGTTCAGCCAGCGCTGGAAGCGCACATCGAGCTTGCCGAGATCGTGATACCTCCCGGCGACGGTCGCTGCCTCGACCAGACCGGCATCGAATCCCAGCGCCTCCGCCATCCTTCCCGCTAGTTCGCCGACGCTGCCAAGGTGTTCAACCAAGGCGGCTGAGGTTGCGGTGAAGCTCAGCTCGTCGAACACATCCGAGCGCAGCTTCGGTTCGTTGTTGCGCCGAGGGGATCGGCGGATGAGATAGCCAGGGCCGTCAAGCGGATATGCCACTTCGGGCAGGAGGCCGTCCACTAGCGCTGCCCACTCCTTCGAGTCGACCGCCTCGTTGGGGCCAGCAACCACTAGACAGTCGCGAAGGTCCCGGGCGAGGTCGGCTCGTTCGGCCTCCTCACCCGGCTCTGGAGGGTCCGTCAGGCGGGCAGCGAGCTGGACCATGGCCTCCCGCTCCTCGCCCGGTGCGATCAGGGAGGTCAGGGCGCCGGCGATCAGCGGGAGACCAGGAGGCCGCAGAAGGCTCACGTCGAAGACGGGCTCCTTCGATTCCGGGGCCCAGCCGTGGCCGTCGTAACCACCGGCGCCCGCCGGAACCACCACATGGTCACCCGGGCGGAGCCGAGCGACGGACACCTCCTGCTCAATCGTGACCCGGTCTGGACCCAAGCGTGCAACGTTCCCGCCGGTTATCGCTGCCAAGGCTTCGCGCGCTTCCCAGAGCGGGACGTCGACCGCTTCAGCGGCAGAGACTGGCGGCCGCAACTCACAGCCGTCGTCCGGAACCACCACCCGCCAGCTGAGGGTGACCCGGGCTAGGTCGCGGTCGAAGCCGGCGAAGAACAGCTCGGGTGGGGCTTCACCTTCCGGTGCGGTGGTTGTCTTCACCCACTCCCACACGTGGGCGGGCAGAAGCTCGCCAACCCGATCGGGCGCGTCCTCCGGAGGCCCAAGGACGTCCCCGGCGCGCCGGGGGGAAAGATCGACCGTGTTGTCTGCCGCGGCCGCACGGAGCCGCTCCCAAACGGCACGCGGCTCGTCCCTGTAGATCCCGAAGCCCTTGGCGTCGCGAGCGAACACAAGCGTGGCTGCTGCGTCATCAACCTGGCCGAGCCGATTGAGACGGCCGAGGCGCTGCACCAGTGCCCGGGCACCGCATGCCTCGGTGACAAGGAAATCGAAGTCCAGATCGGCGCCCACCTCGAGCGTCTGGGTGGCGATCACCACGAGATGGCGGTCGCGGCCCATGCGGTCCGGACGACCGGCAGGCGCGCCGAGGACTGGGTCAAGCAGGCGCGCTCGCAGCGCATCGCCCTCGCGGTCGCGGATGCGACCGGTGAGAAGTTCCACATCGGCGTCGAGAACCGGTGCCTGCTTTCCCTCTGGGGCCGTCATGTGCTCGAACACGGCTCTCGCCGTTGCCGGCCGGTTGAGGAAGACGACCGTGGCCGACGGGTGACGTCCGGCAAGGAGCGCGGCCGTCTCGGACACCACCTGGCCAACCAGCGCCTTCTCCCGGGTCTCAACGAGCCGGACGGGTTTGGCCGCGTCCAGCCGTTGGCGCACCACCGGGTGCGCCTTGTCCGCGTCGTCCAAGACGAAGGCATCCTTCACGTCGCCCGTGGCCGTAAGGCTCACCAGCGCGGGACGAGACCGCTGACCGGGAAGAACGATCTCGGGATTGCCCGGATCGCACTCTGCCAGCGGTCCGGCCAAGTCTCGGAGGGGGCGGGCCAGGTGCGCCTCGTCGAGCAGCACCAGCGAGTCCACCCCTGCCAGCGCTGCGTCGACGGGGCGCATGCTCGTAGACGTGCCGTAGCCCCTAAACAGCAAACGGCTGGCGAACATGGGGACGGTGGCGAAGATCACCGCCGGTTGAGAGGGGTCAGGAGGCCTGGCGCCAAGATCAGCACCGCCTCGCAACCTGGTGACGTAAAGGGGGACAGCCCCGGCACCCCCTCGGATCGAGGTCAGTGCGTCGGCGACGGCGAGCAAGACCTGCCGGGAAGCCGGCGCCGCCTCCCTCGCCTCGTCGCCGGCGGGATTAGCTAGTAGCGCCTGGAGGCGGCAACCGTGGTCATAGGCAGCGTCGACAAGCAATCGCCGATTCACCACGTACCAAGTCCGGGTTGGCGCAGTGCGCTCTGTCGGCGCGCGTCCTGCCTGACGAGCGAGGGCCCACACGGCGATGTCAAGGCACGACGTCTTTCCGAGTCCGGTGGGCACACCGATCTCTGCCGGCCAACCGGTCGAGTCGACCTGGTCGGCCAGGCGGACCTGCCAGGGGAACGGTTCCCGGCCGTTGTGCACGGCCCGATAGAACGGGTCGAAACCGGGGGCCTCAACCATCCGCGTCTTCCTTCCTCTTGCCTTGGGGGGACATGAGCCCGAGACCGAAGTGACGGCCCCGGCCTACCAGCACTGGGCCTGTCACATCCTCGGCGAACTCCAGCTCGAGGTGCGAGTACGGGCGCCGCTCATGTCCGGCTCGAGTCACCTGCGTGGGATGCAGGTCGAGGGCGCCAACGAGCCCGGGGTGGCGCGACACGCGTACCGCAGTGGGAGCCGGGAGGCCCGCATGCTCGCACCACCGGCTTGCTTCTCGAAGATCAGGAGGGCCCTTCGTCCATCGCTCGTGGATCACCGGTGTGGCGGTAACCCACCGACGGGCGGGACCGCACCAACGTCGAGGACTTGCTGCCCACGGTCGTGCCTCACCGGCGTGCAAAGCGATGCCGACGTCAAACCATCTTGGCTTCACCAGACGCTCGGCACTAAGGCGAGCGAGAGCCGACCGTACGATCTGTACCGTCTCCGGGGAAGCCCCTGGCGGTAGCCACACAGCCGCCCCGAGCAGGCGGCCATCAGCATGCTGGTGTCCCACGTCCGGAAGGGCGACGAAGCGCGCCTGGGCACCCAACTCGTCAACCGGCCCGTGACCATGGAGCGCGTTGGAAATCTCTTCACCGGCCGGGAGGAGACGCTGGACGTGGTCCATCACGGCAGCCCGCAGAGTCTCGGTGACGCTCAGCAGCTTCCGTCCCGCAACGGGCCGGTCGAAACGAAGCCAGATCACCTCCGGCAACGGCGCCGTGTCGGGCTGGAGGCTCCCCGGCGGGCGATATCCGAACCGGACTGACCGTATCCAAGCTCTGCGCATCGGCTCACCTGCCGACCAGGTGTCGTAGGCAGAGTCCAAAGCGTCGAGGAAGCCGAGGTAGGGGACCGGCAAGGTGAAGGAGGCGGAGCGATCGGGGCGCCAGGGATCGCCAAGGTCTGCGTCGACCCGGTCTGTGGCCCGGAGACGCACAGGGCTGTCTGCGCACCCGAGGTAACCCACCCTGGCGGCGCGGCGCTGGATGGCGTGAAGGTGATCAGCCGGGACAGCGTCGAGCCACACGTAGATGACGGAGTCGGCCAGCGGCGCTTGTCTCACGCCGGGGTGGACGCGGCGGCTCTGCCGTGCTGGATACTCCTGCACTGCGCTCTCAGCCCTACCAGGCACGACCACGAAACGCGGTTCGAGCGGTGAAGCCAACACCGCGTCGGGAGCAGAGGCGTGGATGAGGGGCGGCGGAAGCTGCTCCAGCCAGGCCAGCTCAGCGCCCGTCGTCACACGACAGCGGCCTCGCGTGCCGTCCGCGGCCACCAGCGCGCTGAACAGCCGGGCCGGACTGGGTGGCCACTCGGGGGTGGGGTCGAGGCCTGCGAGCACAGTGTCGTCGGGAGAGCCGGCGCGGATCGTGCCGTGAAGGAGCTGGACTGTGATCGCCAGCATCAGTCCACCGGCCACGAGGCTCGGATCGCCTTCAGAAGCTCGGGCCCCGGCTCGACGAAGAGCGGCTCCGCCGCCCAGGTCGCTCCTACCGGCAGCCCGGCCGCTTCGGCACGCTCGACACACGCCGAGAAGAGGCCAACCGCTGCCTCGCAGTCCGGAGCGTCGATCACCTCGTCGGCGCCGGCTCCGAGCCAGGTCCACGTGGTGGCTTTGGGCCGGAAGTCCGCCCCCGACCGGAGGCTGAACGGGCGCCCGAAGGCAGCTACATGGGCGACCAGTCCAAGGCTGACCAGGAGGGCGCGAGCCTCAGCTGAGCCCTGAACGGCGTGGATACGACGCAGCGACGCGAAGGACACCGTGGCCCGTTGCACCAGCTCGCGGAATGAGACGCCATCCAGTCCAGCCTCGTCTCCTGACACCGGAACCTGCCCGTGCCCTATGTCCGAGAGCTTCTTCTTGTCACCCTTGGCGCCCTTGACGGCCACCGTCCACTCGCGCTGTGCCGTTTCGTCGACGACCACCCCCTCTGGGATGCTGAGGTTCAGTGGGTCACCCTTCAGGCCGAGACGACGGATGTCCTGGGCAGCGGGCTCGACGCCCAGAATCTCGCTGGTCCAGGCGCGGGCCAGCTTGGCCTGGGACCCCTTCTTGCCCAGATGCGACTGCCAGAAGCCGAACAAGAGGGCCTGCGGGCACCACTGCAGCAAGGCCTCAGGACGGTCGGCAGTTGCCGCAAAGATGGCTTTGCCCTCGTCCGTGGCGGGGAACTTGACCCCATCGAGGGTGGCGTCGGCGAGGTAGGCGTCGGCGTTGCGATGTGGGAACCGAAACGACGAGATCCGCCGAGGCAGATGGGCGGGAAGGTTTCCTGCCGCGGTCAGGTCGAGCACTATCTCGGGCAGGCCGAGCTCGGCCCTCCGGTGTTCCAGCGCCGCCTCCAACCTGTTGGCCTGGCTCGGCTCATTGTCGACCACGAGGATGTCGACCACGCGCCGGTCGGGCCCGTTAATCCACCAGCGCTTGCCGGCCTGGAAGCGGGGCCTCTTCTCCCCTTGAGGACCGGCGTAGGTGGCCGGCTTGACGGGCGCACCCTCTCCGCCGAGCGGTTCTAACTCCGACCGAATGGTGATGCCCGCTTCCTCGGATTCATCCGAGCATGCGGCGATGAGTCTGTCTGCGTTCAGCACGGCCACAGCCGGCCTCCTTTTTCTTGAGGGGAGTTCCACCAGTCATAACAGCCGGGTGTGACAGCCAAGCTCACTCTCGAGGCCAAGCTTGGCCATCCCTACCGGCGCTCTTACACTGATGCCCATGGCGCTGGCCGTGCCGGCGGGTGTGCCGCTCACTTACGAGGACCTTCAGAGCTTTCCCGACGATGGCCGCCGCTACGAGCTCATCGACGGAACTCTCATCGTGACGCCTGCGCCCGGAGTGCCACACCAGGTCGTCGTCTTGGCGCTGTACCGGACCCTCTTCGCGGCCCGACCGCAGGGCACCGCCGTCCTGGCCGCTCCGCTCGACTTCGTGCCCGACCCCGTCACCGTGCTCGAACCTGACGTCTTGGTCTTCGACGCCGGCGAGGTCGACCAGCCGCGTCTCACCCGGACCCCTCACCTCGTCGTCGAGGTGCTATCGCCCAGCACCCGGGCCCAAGACCTGGGCTCGAAGCTGCTGGCCTATGCAAAAGCCGGGGTCCGCGCGTACTGGGTCGTCGACCCCGAGCCGCCGGTGGAGCTACAGGTGTTCCGTCTGGAGGGAGGCGCATACCGGCTCGTCGGCCGTGCTGTCGGAGACGAACAGCTCGAAGCTGACGTGCCTTTCCCGGTAACCGTCGTTCCCTCTCGCCTTCGAGAGGTGTAGCCAGGCGCTTCTGGCAACAACTCGGCGACTTGGGCTCCGCCTAGTTTGTGACCGATGCTCGTTCCCCTGTCGTGGCTGCGTGACTTCGCCCCTTTCGCGGGGGATCCCGTCGCGCTGGGGGAGACCTTCGACGACCTGGGCATGGTGGTCGAAGGACTCGAGCGGGTGGGGGGGGGCCTGGCCGACGTGGTGGTGGGTCGAGTGCTCGACGTGCGGCCCCATCCGAAGGCCGACCGCGTACGCCTGACCGAGGTCGACGCAGGGGATGGCCCGGCCCTTCAGGTGGTGTGCGGTGCCCCCAACGTGGCTGCCGGCCAGCTGGTGCCCCTGGCCCCGGTCGGCGCTGTCCTGCCCGGCGACTTCGAGATAGGGCGGCGCAAGGTGCGCGGGGAATGGTCCGAAGGCATGATCTGCTCCTCGGCCGAGCTGCGCCTGGGCAAGGACCAGGACGGCATCATGGTCCTGCCCGAGGGCCTCGCCGTTGGCACGCCCTTCGCCGAAGCCATGGGCATCGACGTCGACGTGGTCTACGACCTGGCCATCGAAGGCAACCGGCCCGACGCCATGTCGGTGGCCGGGGTGGCCCGGGACGCCGCGGCCCGG
>JADDQT010000265.1 GCA_016781225.1 Actinomycetota bacterium | reverse complement strand
GACCCCTGCCGGGACCGCCCCGTGCCCTTCTGCCGCCATGGCTTGGCGCCGCCGCCCCTCACCTCCGCCCGGGTCAGGGTGGATTGCGTGCCGGCGCGGGCGGCGGCCAGCTGCGCCGTCACGACCTGGTGCATCACCGCGGTGTTGGGCGTGATGGCGAACACCGCCTCATCGAGCTCCATCGAACGGGCGGTGGAGCCGTCGACCCGGCGGACGTCGATCGCAGCCATCGTCACTTCCCGCCCTTCACGGCGTCGCGGATCAGCACCAGCCCGCCACGAGGGCCCGGCACGGCGCCCTTCACGAGCAGCAGGTCTCGCTCGGCGTCGGCCTGCACGACCTCGAGGTTCAAGGTGGTGACCCGCTGGGAACCGAGCTGGCCGGCCATCCTCGTGCCGGGGAACACTCGGGCCGGCGTGGCGCAGGCGCCTATGGAGCCGGGTGCCCGATGCTTCTTGTGGTTGCCGTGGGAGGCGCCCTGGCCCGAGAAGTTGTGCCGCTTCATGGGTCCGGCGAAGCCCTTGCCCTTGCTCACCGCGGTGACGTCGATCTTCTCGCCGGCCGCGAGCTGGTCCACCTTCAGCTCCTGGCCGATCTCATAACCGTCGGCGTCGTCGAGGCGTAGCTCCACCAGCTTGCGGCCGGGGTCGACCCCCGCCTTCTCGAAGTGCCCGACCTCGGGCTTGTTGAGGCGTGCCGGCTTCACGGTGCCGAACGTGACCTGGAGCGCGGCGTAGCCATCCCTTTCAGGCGTCTTCACCTGCACGACGCGGACGGGCGGCACCTTGAGCACGGTCACGGGGATGGCGCGGTCGCCATCACTCCAGACCTGTGTCATGCCGACCTTCTCGCCGACGATCGCTTTGCTCGCCATTCGCAGTTCTCGTTCTCAGCTCGTACTCACGCGAACGCTCCGCACGGGCAGGCCCGGCGGAGCGTCTTCTCGGTTGTGCCACGGGGTCCCCGGTGTGGGCGCCCGCGGACGTCGGTTGAGGGAACGTGTGATGTTAACAGGATCTCCGCTCCCGCCCGGGGCCCCTGCACGGCGGATGCTCGGGCGCCGAACGACGAGTGGTCACACCGCCACCACGTCGAGGTCGAGGTCCAGCCGGCGCAGATCTCGGGCGTCGGACGTCACGACGCGCACCGAGCGTTGGCGTGCCACCACCACGACCGAGGCATCGACCACGTCAGCGGTGCCGCTGAGACCACAGAGCTGACCGGTCGCACGCGCCGCAAGGTCCCCGAGTGGCACCACATCGCAGATGGGCGATCCGAGCAAGCGGACCAGCCGGACCTGGCGCCGACCGTCTCGCCATGCCTGGGCCAGCACCCCGGCCGGCACCAGCAGAGGATGGCCCTGTTCAACGGCCCGAGCAACGATGCTGACGACACGCCTGTCGTTGCGCTCGAAGCCCACCAGAGCGCCTGTGTCCAAGACCGCCCCGGTCACCGACCCAGGGCCTCATCGGCCCACGCCCGCTCCTCGGCCGTGAGCGGGCCTCCGGTCTCGGCCAGCATCTCGTCCAAAAGCGACGCCAGATCGTCGAGCTTGGCCTTCTCTTCGAGCGCCTCGGCGACGTAAGCGCTGACGCTTGCCGCCCTTCCCGCGGCGACGGCCTGGTGAGCGCGCTCCACGAGCTGAGGCGGAAGGCTGACGGCAATCTTCGATTTGGTCATACCGCGAATCATACTCGGCGGGCGCGCCGGACCAGAGTCGTTACCGCCCGCCCCGTCGTTATATGCCCGCACCAACGCCAGGGCGCGCCCAGAGGCTTGAATCTGAGAGTCGGACCTCATTCACCGATCCACCTGGCTGGCGAGCACAACTATGCCGGCTCCTGCGTCGCAGCGCATCAACGACCAGGTAGGTCGCCATCAGCAGCTGAAGCAGCCCGCACCAGACGGGCCCGGATGACGGGTCCTCGCGCCGCCTACGGCAAGAAGGAGTCCGAGCCAAGCTGCGCCCACCAAGGGATGACCTGCCTACCGGGATCCACTCCGGGTGGCGGCTCGACGAATCCGAGATAGACCCAGGACCCGGCGCAACGCCGTCATGGCGCTACTGGATCTTGATCTCGATGTCCACGCCCGCCGGCAGGTCGAGGCGCTGCAGGGAGTCCACCGTCTTGGGACTGTGCTCCACGATGTCGATCAGGCGCTTGTGGATGCGCATCTCGAAGTGCTCCCGGCTGTCCTTGTACTTGTGCGGGGAGCGGATGACGGTGTAGCGGTGCTTCTCCGTGGGCAGGGGAACCGGGCCGCGGATCTTGGCCTGGGTGCGAAGCACCGTCTCCACGATCTTCTTGGTGGACTGGTCGATGATCTCGTGGTCGTAGGCCTTGAGACGTATGCGGATCTTCTGCCTTTCAGCCACGAGACGACCGGATCACTTGAGGATCTTGGTGACGCGCCCGGCGCCCACCGTGCGCCCGCCCTCGCGGATGGCGAAGCGCAGGCCCTCGTCCATGGCGATGGGCTTGCCCAGCTCGACGGTCATGGTGGTGGTGTCGCCGGGCATCACCATCTCCGTGCCTTCGGGCAGGACGATGCTCCCGGTCACGTCGGTGGTGCGGAAGTAGAACTGGGGCCGGTAGTTGTTGAAGAAGGGCTTGTGCCGCCCACCCTCCTCCTTGGTGAGCACGTAGACCTGGCCCTCGAAGTTGGTGTGGGGCGTGATGGTCCCTGGCTTGGCCAGCACCTGGCCGCGCTCCACGTCCTCCTTCTTGATGCCGCGCAGCAGCACTCCGGCGTTGTCGCCCGCCTGGCCCTGGTCGAGGGACTTATTGAACATCTCGATCCCGGTGCAGACGGTCTTCTGGGTGGGGCGCAGGCCCACGATCTCTATCTCGTCCCCGACCTTCACGATGCCGGCCTCGATGCGCCCGGTGACCACGGTGCCTCGGCCGGTGATGGTGAACACGTCCTCGATCGACATGAGGAACGGCTTGTCCGTCTCCCGCTCCGGCTCGGGGATGAAGGTGTCGACCGCTTCCATCAGCTCGGGGATGCGCTCCACCCACTCGGCGTCACCCTCGAGGGCTCTCAGGGCGGACACCCGGACCACCGGCGAGTCGTCACCGGGGAACTCGTAGTCGTTGAGCAGCTCACGCACCTCGAGCTCCACCAGGTCGAGCAGCTCCTCGTCGTCCACGGTGTCGGCCTTGTTTAGGGCCACCACGATGGAGGGCACCCCCACCTGGCGCGCCAGCAGCACGTGCTCACGGGTCTGGGGCATGGGCCCGTCCGCCGCCGACACCACCAGGATGGCACCGTCGACCTGGGCCGCACCGGTGATCATGTTCTTGATGTAGTCGGCGTGGCCGGGCA
>JADDQT010000264.1 GCA_016781225.1 Actinomycetota bacterium | reverse complement strand
CGCCGGCCGAGCCGTCTGCGGCTCCCCCGCCTACCGCTCCCCCGGCCGCGCCACCCTGCACGCTCAGCCTCCTGGGTCGCTGCCTTCCCTGACCGGCGCCGGCTGTGATCGAAGGCTCGGCGTTCGACGATCCGGTCGTCTTCTTTCACGCTCATCCTGACGACGAGGCGATCTTCACCGGGGGGACGATCGCCCTCCTTGCCGCGGGTGGCTGTCGTGTCGTCCTGGTGACGGCCACCGGCGGGGAGCACGGTGCTCGCACGTCCTCCGCCGCCGCCGAGTCCGACCTCGCCGACCAACGGGCGGCGGAGACCCTTCGGGCGGCAGAGCTCCTGGGCCTGGCCCGGGTGGAGTTCCTCGGATACCGCGACTCGGGGATGCTCGGCGACCCGGCCAACAGCGCCCCCGGCGCGTTCTGGTCCGCCGACCAGAGTGCCGCTTCGGAGCACCTTTCGGGAATCCTGCGCGAGGAGCGAGCGGGGACCCTCGTCGTCTACGACCAGGTGGGCATCTACGGGCACCCCGATCACGTCCAGGCACATCGAGTGGGTGTCAGAGCCGCAGAGCAGGCCAGGGTCGACTCCGTCTACGAGGTCACCGTCGACCGTGAGTACCTTCACTTCGTCGAGACCCACCTGGTGGTGGAAGCCGGCGTACCGGGTGCGCTCGGCGTCCCTCCGGACCAACTGGGGCTGGCCGGGTCGTCTCTGGGCGTGCCGACCGTCGTCGTCACCACCACCGTGGACGTACGTCCCGTCCTCGATGTGAAGCGCGCCGCCATGGCGGCACACGCCAGCCAGATCCCCGAGACGGCGTCGGCGATGCGTCTCCCGACCGAGGCCTTCGCCGCTGTCTACGGCTTCGAATGGTTCGTCCGTCGAGGCCGTCCCGGGCCACTCGACCGCCTCTAGCCACCTGACTGCTGGGGCCGAACCCGGATCGCCCGAGGGAGAACAATCGCCTTACCGTCGGCGGCGCCGACCGGCGCCGGGCTACCTGCGGCGCGAGACTCCGAAACATGGATCGCAGTCCGCTGGCCCGTACCTGTCGCATCGTCGTCCTCCTGGCAGCTCTCGCTCCCCTATTGGTCACCCTGATCGTGTGGATGGTGTGGCGCTACGGCGGGGGTTCCGGGGAGCTCCCGGCGCCCGCGGCCCTGGAGGGCGGCCAGGTCAGCCGCGTGTTCGACGTCAACGGGCAGCAGATCGGTCAGTTCCAGCAGTTCGACCAGAACATCCCCGTGAAGGAGGGCGACATCCCCCTGCGTCTGAAGCAGGCGGTCATCGCCGCCGAGGACAAGTCCTTCTACTCACACGGGGGCGTCGACCCCCGGGGGCTGGCGCGGGCGGCCAGGGCCGACATCCTCTCCCAGGAGATCATCCAGGGCGGCTCCACGATCACACAGCAGTACGTCAGGAACGCGTACACGGGCAAGGAGCGAACGACGGGACGAAAGCTCCGAGAGGTCGTGGTGGCCGGAAGGGTCGACCGGGCGATGACCAAGGACGAGATCCTCTTCAAGTACCTGTCCACCCTCTACCTGGGCGAGGGCTCCTACGGCGTCGGCGCCGCATCCGAAAACTACTTCCGCAAGCCCGTCAGCCAGCTCAACCTCTCCGAGTCGGCGTTGCTGGCGGGGCTCATACCCGCACCCAGCCGGTACGAGCCCCGTGGCGACCCCGGGGCCGCCGAGGAGAAGCGCCGGATCGTGCTCGACAAGATGCTGGAGGAGGGGTACATCACAGCCGACGAGCACTCCGAGGCCTCGTCCCAGACCATCTGGACCGCGGCCAACGTGGTACCCAACCGTCCGGCCACCGTGGTCCACCCACCGCAACAGGCCGTGCCCAGGTTCCCGTACTTCTTCGACTACCTGCGTCGCTACATGGTGAACAAGTACGGTCCGGAGGCTCTGTTCAAGGGCGGCCTGGAGATCCACACCACACTCGACCCCAAGCGGCAGGCCGCAGCGGAGAAGGCCGTCTCCGATTCCCTCTCGGGCACGTCCCCTCCGTTGGAGATGGCCCTCAGCGCGGTCGAGCCCGAAACGGGCTTCGTGCGGGCCATGGTCGGCGGACGGGACTTCTTCGCGCCGGGCGGCCAGTCCAACCTCGCCCTCGGTGGCTGCACTCGGCCGCCAGAGCGGCTCAAGGACAAGGTCGACGTCTCCGCCACCTGCTGGGACCCCAAGGGCAATGCCGTGGTCGGCGGGGGCACCGGGCGCCAGGCGGGCTCCTCCTGGAAGCCGTTCGTTCTGGCCGCCGCCCTCGCCAAGGGCATACCCGACACCAAGGCGTACCCCGCCCCGAGCTCCTACCGGTTCAAGGGGTGCACCGGCGATCAGGGCTGCACCATCCAGAACTACGAGGGCAGCGGCGGGGGGAGCGCCAACCTCCGGAGCGCCACGGCGCGGTCGATCAACACCGTCTACGCCCAGCTCATCGGCGACGTGGGGGTCAAGGAGACGGCCGACATGGCCAAGAAGCTCGGCATCACATCGGCGTGGGTGGCCACCCCCGAGATCCAGGGCCCGAGCTACGCCATCGGCACGCAGGAGGTGGCCCCACTGGACATGGCCTCCGCCTTCGGGGTGTTCGCCAACCAGGGCAGGCGGGCCCCGGCCACGCCCGTGGAGTGGATCAAGGCCCCCGACGGCGGCACGCCCGAGGACAACCGCCGCCGCAGCCCTGAGCGGGTCCTCGATGCCGGCGTGGCCAACCAGGTCACGGACATCCTGAGGGGCGTCATCACGGGCGGCACGGGCACCAACGCCGACATCGGACGTCCTGCGGCAGGCAAGACCGGGACCGCACAGGAGTGGCGTGACGCCTGGTTCGTCGGCTACACCCCGCAGCTCTCGACGGCGGTGTGGATCGGCAACCGGGACAGGCCTACGTCGCTGTTCGGGATCAAGGGCGTGGCCCGAGTCACGGGCGGCTCCATTCCCGCCGAGACGTGGAAGGCCTTCATGAACGAGGCCCTGAGGGACGTGGCGCCCACGGACTTCACCGGAGCGCCGGCTCCCCTCCCGCCGCCCGTGACCCCTCCGCTTCCCCGCCCTCCTCCTTCCACGCCCTCACCACCCGTCAGCGATCCCTCGCTGCCGCCCTTCTCCGACCCAGCCCCCGAACCCTTCGGCCCCTTCGGGCCCTACGGACCGCCGTCCGGCGGCAGCGCCCCGAGCAACACCACCACGACCTCCGAACAAACCCCCCCGCTCGGGACCCCGCGACAATGATCGTCGCCGTCATCGTCCTCGTCTGCGTGGTGTTCGCGGTGGGCACCTGCTTC
>JADDQT010000263.1:2109-3347 GCA_016781225.1 Actinomycetota bacterium | reverse complement strand
CAAGAAGCGCAAGCGGCTGCCCCGTGGGATCGACCAGCCCACGGCCATGAAGGCCCTCGACGTGGCGAGCCGGTCATCGTGGCCCGAGCGCGACCTGCTCATCGTTGCCCTCGCCCTGGCCTGCGGCCTGCGCCTCGACGAGGTGGCGCGGCTCCAGATGAACGACGTGGAGGGTGACCCACCCCGGGCGGTCGTCGTGCGCGGCAAGGGTGACAAGGAGCGCCGCCTGGGGCTCCCTCCGGTGGTGCAGGAGGCGCTGCGGACCTACATTCCCACCCGCAAGGCCAGGCTCGAGGCACTGGGACTGGAGGCCGGAACCGTGATCGTGTCCAGCCGGCCCCGTCCGGTGAGGAACCGAAACGGCGAGGTGGTGAGCACCAGCGTGGAGGCCAGCCGGGAGAGCGTCATCTACGTGGTGGATCGCGTCTTGCGCCTTCTCGGGGTGCGGCGCCAGGGGATGCGGGTGCACGCGCTGCGGCACACCTTCGCCACCCTGGGCCTGCGCGAAGGCGCCTTCAGCCTGCGCCAGCTGCAGGTGGCCCTGGGCCACGCCAGCTTGGCCACCACCCAGATCTACACCGAGGTGGCCGACGAGGAGATCGCCGCCGCCATGTTGCTCCACCCCCTGGGTGGTGGTCCTCGCACCGGCGCCGGGCCATGATCCTTGAACCGCCATGAGCTCTGTGGAGCCACCCGTGGTGCCGGAGGAGCTGGACTTCTGCTACCTCACCACCACCGGTCGAGCCAGCGGCCGTCCTCACCGCATCGAGATCTGGTTCGCCCTGGAGGACCACACGGTGTACTTGCTGGCCGGAGGCGGACACCGGGCGGACTGGGTCCAGAACCTGGTCGCCGACCCAGTGGTGACGCTGGAGCTGGCCGACCGCGAGCGCGCCGCCCGGGCCAGGGTGCTCCCCGACGGGGACGAGGCAGCCCTGGCCCGCCGGCTCCTCTACGACAAGTACAGCCGCCGTTACGGGGGCAGCCTGGAGCGCTGGCGGGACTCGGCGCTACCCGTGGCCGTCGACGTTCGGGAGCGTCCGTAGACTTGGCGCCATGACCGACTCCAGCTTGAACCGGATCCCGAAGTCGCTGCGCGGCACCCCGTCGCTGCGCCCCTTTTACGGGCGCAAGCACGTGGTGATCGTGTGCAACGACGACCCCTCGACATACGAGGCCGCGGCCGACCAGCTCTGGGCCATGAACGCCGCCCTGGTCGTCGAGCGGGAGACGGGGCC
>JADDQT010000263.1:0-2032 GCA_016781225.1 Actinomycetota bacterium | reverse complement strand
CCGACGTGCCCCGCGTCATCGAGGCGCTGCGCGGCTTCGACATGCGCTGCGAGGAGTGTCCCCAGGCGGCCGACGAAGTGGGCAGCCCGTGGCTGGCAGCCCGGGAGGTGCGCACGTGACCTCCACGCCGGAGGCGCCCGAGACTCCGGTGCGAGAGTTCCCCGAGCCCCCGGTGTTCAACACTGTCGAGGACGAGCGGCTACACCGCAAGCAGCGCCTCGCCGCCGGGTTCCGCCTCTTCTCCCGCTTCGGGTTCGACGAGGGCATCGCCGGGCACATCACCGCCCGGGACCCGGAGCACGGCGACCACTTCTGGATCAACCCGCTCGGGATGCACTTCGGACACATCCGCGTGTCGGACCTGATTCTCGTCAGCCACTCCGGCGAGGTCGTCGAGGGCGCGGGTCCGGTTAACGCCGCCGCCTTCGTCATCCACTCCCAGGTGCACGCGGCCCGGCCCGACGCCGTGGCCGCGGCCCACGCCCACAGCACCTACGGCAAGTGCTGGTCCACCCTCGGCCGCCCCCTCGACCCTCTCACCCAGGACGCCTGCGCCTTCTACGGCGACCACTCCGTCTTCGACGACTACACCGGAGTGGTGCTCGACCTCGAGGAGGGAAAGCGCATCGCCCACGCCCTGGGCGACACCAAGGCGGTGATCCTGCGCAACCACGGCCTGCTCACGGTGGGGGGATCGGTGGACGAGGCCGTGTGGTGGTTCATCACCATGGAACGCTCGTGCCAGGTGCAGCTCATGGCCGAGGCGGCGGGAAGCCCGGTGCTCATCGACGACGAGACCGCCACGCGCACGCACTCCCAGGTCGGTCCGGCGCGCTCCGGCTGGTTCAGCTTCCAACCGCTCTACCAGCGCATCGTGCGGGAGCAGCCTGACCTCCTTCAATGAGGCGGGCGGGCGTGTCGATCTGCAGTACCGGGACGAGAGCTTCGACGCCGAGTAGCGTCGGCCGCTGCAAGCCTTCCTAGGCGGAGGTGGTACCCGGTGTCAGATTTTCCCCGCGATGACCGTCCGTCCCGAAGTGGCTGGCAGCCACAGGAGGGCGGCTCCTCGCAGCCCGGTCCCGCATGGCAGCAGCCGTCCTCACCGCCCTCGCAGGGCGGCGACTACCAGCCGCCGGCCTATGGGTCCCAGCAGCAGCCAGGTACGCCGGGGACTGGTGGGCAACTGGCCCAGTGGTGGAAGCGCCTCCTCGCCATCATCATCGACGGGCTCCTCATAGGCATCCCCTTGGCGATCATCTTCGTCGTCTTCGTCGGCGTCAGCTTCACCCAGACCGTGGAGGTGGATCCCATCACCGGCGAGATCACCAAGGGCGGCGGGTTGTTCGCCGGCTCGACGCTCCTCTTCCAAGCCGCTTCGCTGATCGTTTCGGTGGCCTACTACGGGCTCCTGAACGGCAGTGATCGCGGTCAGACGGTGGGCAAGATGGCCCTCAACATCAGGGTCCGCGACGCGGACGGCGGCGGCCCCATCGGGGTAGGTCGAGGCGTCGTGCGCGGCCTGGTCGCGGTCCTGCCATCCCAAGTCCCATTCGTAGGTTTCATCTGGGCTCTCCTCAACGGTCTGTGGCCGTTGTGGGACCCGAAGCGCCAGGCCCTGCACGACAAGGCAGCCAACAGCGTGGTGGTGGACGCCTAAAGCTCGTCACAGCGTCGAGCCATTCATGGACTGGCCCTCGGCTTCGGGGTGTTCCTGGCGCCCTTCCACCCTGCCGGGCAGAACCCCACCTTCGCCCTCCGGCGTGGCCTCGAGCTGATCGGCCGCCTCGACGAGAAACAACCAGGGCGATGACCGTTGACCGGTTTGTTCACTAGACCGGCACCGCCAGGCTGGCAAGTGTGCAAACCATTGGCTGTCGGTGCCTGGCGGTCAGTAGCGGGCGCTGGGTGCCTCGATGCGCTCGGCGGCAGCGTCGCCCTCGGGCAGAGGGCGGGCGTCCCAGCTGGGGATCAGCTGGCGGGCGGCGCGGGCCTCGTCCACCCGGCCCACCGGAGTGGTGCGCGGCGCATCCTT
>JADDQT010000048.1:3318-10583 GCA_016781225.1 Actinomycetota bacterium | reverse complement strand
TCGTCGAGGGCCTCGGGCGTGGAGAGCATGGTGATGACGACCTCGACCCCTGCTGCCGCCTCGGCGGGGGAGGCTGCCCGCCGAGCTCCTCGCTCGACGAGGGCGTCGGCTCGCTCGGCGCTGCGGTTCCAGACCACCAGCTCGTCGTCGCCGTCGAGGAGGCGGGCTGCCATGGGCTCACCCATCTGGCCGAGCCCACAGAAGGCCACCGTCGTCACGTCGTTCTCCTTCCCGCTCGGTGCGGGGAGCACCGGTTTGGCGGGGCCGAGCCTGCCATGCTTCGGCCCTGCCATCCTTCGCAATGGTGCACCGCCTCCGTCCCGACGAGATCGCCCGGTTCGACCACCTGCCCGCAGCGCTCGCCGAAGGGGTGAGGATCGTCGAGGTGCCGTTCCTCACCCCGGGAGCAGACGCCATGACGCTCGGACGGGTGGTGCTCGTTCGCCGGGGCCACGGGGACAGCTCGCGCCTCCTGGCTCACGAGCTGGTCCATGTGCAGCAGTGGTCACGACACGGCGTGGCGGGCTTCCTCCGCCGCTACCTGGGGGCCTATGCCAGGAACTTGGCCCGGCTCCGCAGCCACCGTTCCGCCTACCTCGCCATCCCGCTGGAGGTGGAGGCACGGGAGGGTGCTCGTCGGTGGCAGGAGGCGCACCGGGAGGAGGGCTGAACGCCAGGAAACCTGTGCGCGCGACACTCGCACCATGGGCTTCTACGGCGAGCGTGTCTTCCCTCGGATCATGAACATCTTGATGGACAGCAAGGAGACACGCCGGATCCGCCAGCGTGTGTGCGCACCGCTGCGCGGAGACGTCGTGGAGATCGGGTTCGGCACCGGCCACAACCTTCCGTTCATGCCCGAAGGGGTCACCCGGCTTCAGGCAGTGGAGCCACTGGCGAAGGCCCGTGACATCGCCGCCGATCGAGTCGCTGCAACAAGGTGCCCGGTGGAGTTCGTGGGCCTAGACGGGCAGCGTCTACCGCTCGAGGACGAGTCTGCGGACGCCGTCCTCTCGACCTGGACTCTGTGCAGCATCGAGGATCCCGTTGCCGCCGTTCGGGAGATCGTCCGGATCCTTCGGCCCGGAGGCACGTTCCACTTCGTCGAGCACGGCCTGTCCCCCGACGAGGGCGTGCGGAAGTGGCAGAACCGGTGCAACGGCTTGCAGGGGCGAGTGGCGTGTGGCTGCAACATCAACCGTGACATCCCGGCGCTCATCGCCGAAGGCGGCCTGTCCATTCAACAGGTCGACACCTACTACGCAAAGGGTGATCCCAAGCCGCTCGGCTGGACCTTCGAGGGTAGGGCGACGTCCGGGTGAAGCCAGCAGGACCGGCCGCTACACCCTTGTCCCTTCGGCGAGTGGGCGTCGTGGCGGCGGCGCTTGCCGTCGCTGCCTGGGCTGCATCCCTTATCGTCGCAGTGGCAGCGAGTTACCCGGCGGCGAGTGGTCCAGTCGTCGACGAGGCCAAGCTGCTCTCGGACGCCACCCGGTCGGCCCTCGCCAACCAGCTGGTGAAGGACAACCAGGCACAGACCGCCCAGTTGGCCGTGGCCATCGTGGGAACGACGGGAGGCGTCAGCATCGAGGACTATGCCCTGGCTGTTCAACACGTGGGGCGTCGGTCATCGTGACGACAACGACGGCGCCCTGCTGGTGGTTGCGGCTGAGGAACGCAAGCTGCGCATCCAAACCGGAAGGGGACTGGGTGACCGGCTGAGCGACCAGCGAGCCAAGCAGATCATCGACGACCACATCGTCCCTCTGTTCAAGCGGGACGAATACGACGTGCTCCTGTTGGCGATCAGCTGCGCCGCGTCGGCGCGGTTCTGGCGAACCCCACGGCGCTGAAGGCCGCTCCCAAGGGGTAGAGCCAGGGCTCGGTGGTGAGGAGAAAGCCGACGAAGCCGACCAGCGCCGGAACCTCGCTCAAGGCCAAACGGATGAAGAACCGGCGGCTGAAGTAGCTCCCTGCCAGCGCACCCGAGTCGGTGCAATCGAGTGGACGGCGGATCAGAGAGAACGTCATCTGGGTGGCGAGCCCAGCCACCACGGCACTGAGGAGCACTGGCGCGAGCCATCATGGGTTTGGGGCCACGGTCACTCCCGGCCGCCAAGGGCCCGCTGCGCTCACGTCCTCGCTCGGCCTGCGGCCGTCCCTGGACCGCCTCCGTTCCGAGGGAGCAACCGGCGCAGGTACACCGGCGCTGTAGGGCGCCTCACCAGCGAGACTTCGCCGGTTACATCGCGCTCCCGGCGTACCACTCACCCGCGGTCTCGTGCGGTGAACGCCGAGAACAGACGATGTCGTGATGAAGCTCCGGGCCGTGGGTCGCTTGCAGGCGCTCACAAGGGGGGTGACACGTGACCCCGGAGACCTCCGGCGCGGCGTCGGCACCACGCTCAGTCGAGAATGTGCTCCATAAGCAGGTTTGGGGCCGCCGGCGCGAAGGTAGAATCCTGTGGGCTTCAGCAACTGGTCCACTCCCCGGCTGCCGCTAGAGACGCCGACGGCGGCGGGTCCCGAACCAGCAAGAGCGCCACCCTGGCGCGCTTGTTCTTCTACTGAGACCATGAGGTCCTTTGATGACGAACACACCGCAGAGAGCATGCGCGGCGTCACGAACGGCAGGTCAGCTTCCCAGCAGTCGACGGAAACCCGACCGTCGATCCGCACCAGCGAGTTCATCGTCTTCGTGGTGACGAGCTTGCTCATGATCATCGTGGCCTACACCGATGAAGCTTTCAACGTCGAACACGGGATGACCCTCGTCGGCGTGCTCACAGTTGGCTACATGCTCAGCCGGGGCATCGCCAAAGCCGGAAGTCGCGAGGCTTACCGCGTCGAGCGCTGAGGACTCAGAGCCCCGGGCTTTTCGCCCAATGACGACAACAGCGCCACGAGCGCTTGGGAACACAAAGGAAGTGAAAGGACAATGCCAATGGACACAGACCAACTGACCACCGAAGTACATGAGCTACGCAAGGCATTTGAGGTGCAAGCCGCAACGCAATCTGGCGCTCAGGCAACGGAGGCCGCAACTCAAGCAGGCGCTCAGGCCACGCAAGCCGCGACACAAGCCGGAGCGGCGGCAACCCAGGCGGCCGGGCTTGCGGGCCTGGCCTCGAGCGTCATCTCTGGCGCCGTTGGATTGATCGTCGGCATGTTTTTGGGCTTGGCCATAAGAGCGAAGGGATAGCACAGGGCTGCTCCGCTCTCGAGGGTCCCCCTAGACGAGTCGAGAGCGGAGCAGCTGCGTCGTGCCGAGAGTCGGCCATGCCCCGAGCTCCGGAAGGTAGTAGCGCCTCGGCGTGACGCAGGTGCTGATGCACGCCACCCAGCTTGCTCGTCTCACGCCCGGATCGCCTGCCCGTGATGACAGCTTGGGCACTGTCTGGAGGGGCCCAATCAGGCGTGATAGTGCTGGCGCTCGAGAGACCGACGCTCAAGCGGTTGGTCGAGATCGCCGCCCGACACCAGCCGCCGGGACTAACTCGGCGCTGGCGGCCAGCGTCGTTTGAGCTGGCGCCCAGATGTGCCGTTACACGGGTGATCGTCCGGTGCCTGGGCTGCCCCATCAAACCATGTCTGCAGGGAGGGGCCGAGGAACCGATCAGGTGCTGGCGGCGGCCTCCTGTTCGTCGATGACACGCACGAGCTCGTCGTAGAGGCGCATCCGCGTCCGATCGCCGTGGCCGGCGGCGTCGTCGCGTTGCCGTCGCAGGATGGGCACGAACTCCGGTCCCGTCTCGAAGAAGCCGCAGCCCTCGCAGATGGTCCGGAACCGACAGTCGAGGTCTCGGGGACGGGTGCAGTGCCCATTTGGCGAGCAGCCGCCTCCGGGTGGTCGCCACGTCATCGACGTCGGCTCCGCACTGAGGGCAGTAGCCGCGTCGGCTTCGACGGCGCTGGTGGCGTTGAAGTACTCCTCGGCCACCTTGGTGTCGGCGATGCGGGCATAGACGAGCGTCATGCGAGGGGAGCGGTGTCCCAGCAGCGCCGCGGTGGCCTCCAGCGACATCCCCCGGTTGAGGCATTGGGTGGCCAGGGTGTGGCGCAGCTGTGAGGGTGGACGCTTCCGATGCCGGTGTCGATCGGTCCTCGCCAAGCCCGGTAGTCGTTGATCAGCCCGACCAGCATGGGATGCAGCGGCACCGAGCGGTCGTTGTGGAGCTTGCCCAGGGGATGCGCAGCCAGTACGTGTCGCCGATGCGGTACATGGCGTCGTCGGCGAGCCCACCCAGTTCGCCGGCACGCATGCCGGTGCGGGCCAGCAACTCGACGATGAGTCGTCGCCGGCGGTTCGGGTCGGTGGCCAGGGCGGCCATGAACTTGGCCGCAGTGGGATCGTCCAGGAACTTGGGCGTCGGCTCGTCCGCCTTGGGCAAGTCGCCGGCCAGGATGGGAACCGACGGGGGGCGTCGGGGTAGTCCCAGTCGATGATGCGCTCGAAGAATGTGCGGGCCATGCCCAGGTTGTGGCGGATGGTCTGGGGGCTGAGCTTGTGGGCGCGCTTGCCGGGCTGGCCGCCAGGGCCAGCTTGTAGGACTCGATGTGGCGGCGCTCGATGGTCGCCACCGACGTGCACTCAGGGAAGGTCTCGATGATGTGCTCGGCCAGGTGGCGCAGAGCCAGCGCCGCTGCCTCCACCGTCGAGGGCCGACGACACCGCCAGCTGGTCGAGATAGTCCTGCATGGTGCCGCCATCTGCGGTGCCGGCGGGCGATCGCCTCCAAGTGGGCGTCACCAGCAACGACACCGGCCAGTCGATTCGGGAGAAGCGCCCACCGGGCGGACCCCGGCGGGCACGGACATCAACGAGGGCAGATCACCTGTCCGCCACTGGGCAGTTCTGTTGGCCACCCGCGGCAGTTTTGTGACCGCCACTGGCAGGATCTCATGGCCGCCGACAGGCGTTCTCTTGAGAATCCCTGTCGAAGAGCGGAGGGGGTGGGATTTGAACCCACGGTGAGGTCGCCCCCACAACGGTTTCGAGGCTGTCCGATTCGGCCGCTCTCGCATCCCTCCCGGAGATAACATCCCTGGTCAGCGGCTGTATTCTGCAAATGGCATAGCCGCCTGCCGGAGGCTTGCACCCCATCCGCACCCCACGCCGCGCACGACTTGGTGACCGATGGCGATCAGATGCCAACGATCTTGATGTTCGGGTGGTCGACAGCGAGCGCCCGGAGATCCTTGAGGTCATGGGTGGCGATGATGGCGCCACCCAGGCGAACAGCGGTGGCGACAACCAAAGCGTCGACCGCGTCGCGTGAGCTTCGGCGATGCCGTGCCAGGAGCCCTCCGGCGATCCTGGCGATACGGGCGGTCGTGTTGACGGCCGGGGCCGCCGCGCGCAGCACCCGGTTGACGGCCGCGTCTGCCGGGTGCCCGCGGTAGACCTCGGCCAGCACCGCGGCGGGTGTGCGTACGAGCGCTTGGTGGTGGGCCGCTGAGATGAGCACCGCTTGAGCCCGCTTGGCCGCCTTTGGGCTGCGGGAGGCGTTGGCGAGGGCAGAGACGGCCTCGGAGTCGAGAACTACGAATCCGGCCATAGGGCGTCGATTTCGGCTACCAGGTCATCGTCCGGCGGTCCGATGTCCTTCTCCAAGTCGACCAGGAATGCCTTCAGACGCTCGCGCTCGAGTTCATGGCGCAGCGCCCGGGCGGTGAACCCGCTGAGGCCTCGCTCGCCGGCGTGCTCTCGCACAGCCATGGCGAGTCGCTCATCGATGCTGACGGAAAGCTTGGCGACGCCCATGGAGGTGAATCCTACCAAAGTAGGAATTTGATTCCGCCACGGTCACCGCGGGCGCAGCGTTGCTACGGGGTTGGCGACCGTCCCTCCTGCAACCAGGGACGCCGGCTCTGCGGCCCGATAGGCGGCGTCCAGGCGCTCGGCGAGGGCCAGGGTCAGACGGGCATGACGTGGCTGTAGCGGTCCAGGGTGATCTGCACCGATGCGTGTCCCAAGAGCTCCGCCATCTCCTTCGCATGGGCGCCCTGTTTCACCAAGAGGCTGGCATACGTGTGCCTCAGGTCGTGAAAACGGAGACTGTGAAGGTGAGCCGGGAGCGCTGCTATCACGGCGGGGCGGAAGTACAGGCTGTAGAAGGACCCGTAGTTCAGTGGGCCGGGAACGATCGAATCCGAGATCCTTGCGGCCGAGCCACCGCACAGGGTGGCCTGGAAGGACCGCACGTTGGGTATCGACGCCTTCCACGTCTGGCACATGGAGCCGCACGATGTCACACCCGTGTATTCACAGAAGAGTCCTGGGGTGGCTTTTTTTGCTCGTGCACTCCGGGGCACGATGCGCAAGACCGTCAAGAAGGCACTGGACGATGGGCTCCCCAGCGTTGAAGGCGGAGGGTGGCAGGGTCCACGCCGGCGCAAAAGACTGAGGACGCGGCGAGATGCCCGTGGGCGACGACGAATAGAACGCGCGGCTAGAACGCCAACTCGAAGCGCTGCTCGCTTACGGCGATCGACGGGGCCGTCACTTCGCCTCTAGGCCGCACTCACCCGGCGTTCTGGGGCAGGCCACCGTAGAGACACGGGTGGCCGGCGGGGACGAGTCCCGCCATGATGGGCCCGTGATTGCGCCGAATGAAGTGACATTCGTGAGCGATGGTCTGCACCTCGCCGGTCATCTCCGGGTCCCCTCGGGCGCAGCCGACCCATTACCGGGGCTCGTCTTCACCGGTCCCCTTACCGGGGTGAAGGAGCAGGTGACGGGTCACTACGCCGAGGCCCTGGCCGCCGCCGGTTACGTGACGCTGGCCTTCGACCACCGCAACTTCGGTGCCAGCGAGGGCAGCCCACGCCAGCACGAGGATCCAGCCGGCAAGCTGGCCGATCTCCGCGACGCCCTCAGCTGGCTGGCTGCCCGCCCTGCGGTTGACGCCAACCGGCTCGGCTGCGTGGGCGTGTGCCTTGGTGGAGGCTACGCACTGCGCTTCGCCGCCTTCGACCCCCGGATCCGGGCGCTGGTCACCGTGGCCGGTGGGTACAACGATCCTCACGCCATGCGGGCCGGGATGGGAGTCGAGTCATACCGCGCCGTGCTCACTGAACAGATGGCCCTGGCCGCACGCCAACACGCCACCGGTGAAGTCGAGTACATGGCCGCCGTCAGCAATGACGAGACACCCGCACTCATGGGCGGGGACGAGCCGTTCGCCTACTACGGCACCGACCGGTCCTACAGCCCCGGCTGGGTCAACGGCATCACGCGAACGTCGCTGTACGCGCTGCTCACC
>JADDQT010000048.1:0-3300 GCA_016781225.1 Actinomycetota bacterium | reverse complement strand
GCGGTGGGCGCCGAGTTCATCTCGCCCACACCGTGGCTGATGGTGCACGGCCGCGCCGACGACTACTGCTCCCCGGCCGGCGCCGAGGCCACCTTCGCCCGGGCCGGGGAGCCCAAGGAGGCGGTGTGGCTGGACGCCACCAACCACATCGACCTATACGACGTCCCCGCCTACGTCGAGCCCGCCGTTGCAGCGGCCGAGGCATGGCTCGCCCGCTGGTTATGACCGGCGGCTACCGATGATCGTGGTCAAACCACCCACGCGGCTGCACAGAGCGAACGCCCGAGGGTCTGATCTGACTGGTGCAAGCGATCGGGGAAGCCACGTGCCGCCCAGCCGGCGTTCCGGGATAGTCACCTCTTTTGAGAGGCGGCGATCGAGGCTAGGCTCGCGTGGGGGTGCAGACTCAAACGATGCTCTTGAGCGGCATCAACCACGTCGCCGTGCTGACCGGTGACAGCGACCGCTTCCTCGAGTTCTACGGCAACGTGTTTGGGGCGACGCACGAGGTGTTCCAGGAGCGGGACGGATTCAAGCTGACCGTCGTGTGGATTGGCCCGACCGCGGAGCTGAACGTGTTCGAGCTAGCAGGGAACACTGAGCATGAGCGCCAGGTGCCTATGTTCGGTCGAGGGCGACTCGATCACCTGGCGCTGGAAGCGGCGTCAATCGAAGCCTTCGACGAGATCCGCGACCGGCTTCTCGCTCGTGGTGCGACCGACGGGTTCGTGACGGACTTCGGCCATATCCTGAGCCTTTTCTTCCGAGACCCGGATGGGCTCGAAGCCGAAGTGTGCGTCGCAAACCCCGACGCGGAGCCAGGCGTGCACAACCCGCCAGGGACGCCGGCGCTGCGCTACCACCCCGCCGGTACGCCGCCCCCTGAGCGACTCAAGGACACGCCGCTTCGGGGCTGAACGAAGACGTGCGGAGGATCTCCGCAGCGCCAGAACGCGACTGCCCTCGAAGTGCCGTTGGAGGGCGCCCGGGAAGGGACACGAGTGCGGCGCTAGGTAACACGCGCGGATCCGTCCGGGTGCCGCCGGTGAGCGAACTCGTGGGGGCCAAGCTGCTCAGCACCGCCGGATATCGGGCGCTTGTCGGCCAAGCCGTGCGGCCGACACCCGCCACCGCCCCTGCCCCATCCGATAGGGCGTTACCCGGCGGTCGGCTCAGTCCCCTTGGCCTTCACAGGGTCGAGCGTGCTTCTTCACCGTGACGTACGGCACCATCCTACCGGAGGTGCGATGGGCCTCGTTCTCCGAGGGAGAGCTCGATCGCCGCCACCGCGCTGAGCTGCGGAAGCGGTGTGGCGGTTTCCGGAAGTTCCAGCCTTCCTGCTCGCCACCTCGCGCCGTGTGGAACCGCTGCGGGAGGGGTAACCTTGAGCTCGACGTGAAGCGCGTGCTGGTGGTCGCCCTTGTTGCCGTTGTACTGCTCACCGGGATCCCCGTCGTCATGGCCATGCCGACGGCGGATTGCGTCGACTGCGACCTCGCCATGATGGTTGCCAACAGCTGCATCTTTGGCGTCCTGGCGGCCGCGGTCGGCGTCGCACTGGTGCTGCTCGCCCTGCAGCTGCGCACGCGGACGCCTGTGTTCGCGAGCCTTCTCGTTACCTCCGGTCTCGACCGACCACCTCGTCTGGCCTAGGCGCGCGCCCGCGCGCCGCTCGTCGCGCCGCCATCCGGTGGCGCATCCAGGCTGACCGCCCTCGTTCGAGGGCCCAACGAGGAGGAGTGATGAAGAGATCTGTTGGACGCGCTGTGCGTCTGTTTGCGCCCGTTGCCGCTGTGGTCGCCGCGCTCAGCCTTGGCTTCGCCGCCGCGCGGGCTTCGGCGGACCCCGCCCATCCCGTCGCCGAGTCGCGCCGCATGCACGAGGAGATGCACGCGAGCCGTCACGGCATGGGCATGGGAAGGCACAGCGATGAGATGGAGGAGATGCACGCCCAGATGTCCGCCCGCTTCTCCGAGGAAGACCGGGCGCTGCACGACCGCATGCACCAGGCATGCGGCGACGACACGTCGGAGAGGAGCAACACATGAGGTGCTTGAACTGGAAGGTGATCGCGGCGCTCGCCCCCCGGCGGCATCGGGCTCTACGCCCTCGCCCCCGGGCTGGCCGGCGCCGCCGTGCCGCTGCTCGTCGTGGCGGTGTGCCCGTTGTCCATGCTGCTGATGATGCGAGCCATGGGGTCGATGGGCAGCTGCAAGACGAAGGACGACACGACTGGCGCGAATGCCGACGAGCTGGCCCAGCTGCGGGCTGAGGTAGCGGGCCTGCGGGCCGAGCGGCAGAGCCCGTCGGAGGCGACGAGATGAGTGCGCTGTGGGCAGCGCTCGGGTGCAGCCTCATGATGCTCGTGGTCCTCGGCGGCTTGGCGTTGTACGCGGTGAGCGGGCGGAAGTCGAGCGACGAGGCGAGCGAGGAGGCGGCTTTGCGGGCCGAGATCGCTGAGCTTCGACAGGGCCAGGCGGACGGCCGGGGCGACGATTTGACCGGGAGGCGTTGAGGATGGCGTCGACCAGGACTCGGCCCCGTCGCCCGGCGCGCCCCCCATCACCGAACACCCGGCGCCGCTCGAAGGGATTCCCGACGTGGGGGGTGGTGACGGCGGTGATCGCCGGGCTGCTGGTGCTCGTCGTGGTCACTCGTGAGGAGTCCGGTACAGGCACGACGCCGAGTGGGGGCGAAGGTGTGGCCCATGTGCACGGCCTCGGCATCAACCCTGCCAACGGGGACCTCTACGCCGCCTCCCACTTGGGGCTCTTCCGCGTTCCGGCGAACGGCAAGGCCGAGCGGGTCGGAAGGCTCGTGCAGGACACCATGGGCTTCACCGTCGTCGGCCCCGACCACTTCCTTGCCAGTGGCCACCCCGACGTCAAGGACAACCGCCTGCGCAAGCCCGGACGGTCCCCGCTGCTCGGCCTGGTCGAGAGCACCGATGGAGGACAGACGTGGGAGCCGCTTCCGCTGCTCGGGGAGGCTGACTTCCACTCCCTGGTCGCCGCCCATGGCAACGTCTACGGCTATGACTCGACGGGCGGGCGGTTCATGGTGAGCGCCGACGGCACGCAGTGGGACACCCGCTCGCGCCTCGCCATCGGCGACTTCGCCGTGGACCCCGCCGACGCCGATCACCTGGTGGCCTCCACCGAGCGCGGTCTGGCCCAGAGCGGCGACGGGGGCCGCACCTGGGAGCCGGTCGACGGGCCCCAGGTCGCCTTCCTCTCGTGGGGCGCCGAGCAGGGCCTGTGGGGCGTGTCGCCGGCGGGTGAGAGCTACCGGCGCGTGGAC
>JADDQT010000262.1:202-3238 GCA_016781225.1 Actinomycetota bacterium | reverse complement strand
TCCTCGAATGGGCGGAGCTTGCGCGGGTCGTAGAGGTCGTAGCCGATGTCGCGCAGGGTGGTGAGGATGTCCTCGGGCGCGATGAGGTTCGGGTCGTAGTCGACGAGCGCCTGCTCATGGGTCAGGCTCACGGCGACCTTGTCGACGCCGGGCTGTCGGCCCAGCGCCTTTTCGATCGTCCCCGTGCACAACGAGCAATGCAGCCCGGCGATGCGAGCGCGGATGCGGGCGTGGCCCGCGAGGTTGCTCGGCTCCTCGGCCCACAGCTGGTCGCTGTCGTCGGTGGTGAGAGTTCTGGTCATGGCAGGGCTCCTGCGGTTGTGTCGCCGGTGTGGGGGAAGAACAGGCTGGTGGTCGTGGCGATGACGCTCAGCTCACCCGGTGACCGGGTAGCCGGCAGCCGTCAACCGTTCGGCGATCGTGTCGGCGTCGACCCGGGTGTCGTCGAACATGACGGTGACCTGGTTGGTCGCGGCGTCGGGTGTCGTGTCATTCACGCCTTCGAGCCGACCGAGCGCCTTGCGGATCGCGCTCTCGCATGCTCCGCAGTGGATCTCCTCGACGGTGAACGTCCTCGATGCCATCGGGTCACCTCTCTCTTCGCCAGGGCCGTTGCCACAAGGTTAGACTTTCCACTCGACTGGAAGGTCAAGCTGAAGTTCCAGCCAGCGAGAACGTCTACGATGATGACGCCATGCGCATCGGCGAGCTCGGCGACCGGCTCAGCGTGAATCCCAAGACGATCCGGTACTACGAGTCGATCGGGCTGCTCCCCGAGCCCGCGCGGACACCGTCCGGCTACCGCGTCTACGACGAGAGCGACGTCGAGCGGGTCAGGTTCATCAAGACCGCGCAACGACTGGGTATCACGCTGGACGAGATCAAGGAGATCCTGGCGCTACGGGAGCGCGGCGAACCGCCGTGCAGCTACGTCCGCGACATCCTCGCCAAGGAGGTCGCCGACATCGACCAGCGGATCGGCGACCTGCAGCGGCTCCGCGAGGAGCTTGTCACCCTGGAGGCCGTCGCCGACGAGCTTCCCGAGCCCGACATCCGCGTTTGCCGGCTGATCGACCATGTTCGGCGCCGTGCCGAAGAAGGGGCGGACGCTGCGGTGTAGCCCACGTGCTGCGCTCGAGGACGCTGCGGCGGGCGTGGCGCCACGATGGCGCGGGAGCGTCGACTCGGTGATGTCACCGCTGGCACGGCGACCGCTCGGGCTGCGAAGTCGTCTCGCCGCGGTGGTGGCAGTCACAGCATCGAGCCGAGGTCGGGTCCGACTGTGGGATACGCCGCCGTCATCGACTTCAGCTGTCGGGTCGTGAGGCCGGAGCTTGATCGCCAGCCCGCAGAAGTTGATCAGCTCGGCGTACTCTGCGCCGAACATGTGGGCGCCGATGATCGTGTCGGCGGGAGACGTTCTCGATGCGGGCGCCGGGCTGTGCGACGGCCCACGTGGGCGTGCTGGCACCGGCAGCGCGTCACGCTCGGTGATGGCCGGCCTCTGGGACCAGCGTGACCTGAGCGTGACCTAACGAGACAGCATCAGGCCGCACTCGACAGCACGCACCAGCACACGACACGCGCCTTGACCAGCACTTTCGCGGATCGCGCCTGGTCGTGACACCCTTGCTTTCAGCTTTGCAAGCAGGGGGTCGTGGGTTCGAGTCCCATCGTCTCCACCATCAAACAGCGCAGGTCAGAGAGTGGCACTTCTAGCGGTCCGGCGGGCTGTGGATGAAGCGACACCGCCACATTTCCGAGCAGGTCGTGCGCAGGCTCCGTGAGGGCGAACGGCTGCTCAACGACGGCAAGGACTTGACCGAGGTGCTCCGTCACCTCGAGGTCTCCGAAGCCACCTGGAACCGCTGGGGCAACCAGTACGGGGTATGAAGGCCACCGAGGGCAAGCGCCTGCCCGAGCTGGACATGGAGAACGGCCGGCTGAGGAAGCTGCTGGCGGAAGCCGAGCTCGACAAGGCGACGAGTCGGTTGGCGTCTAGGAGTTAGGAGGCGCGGAGCGCCAACCCCAGCGCGTACTCCGCCCACCACTGCCCGGCGGGAGGCCCGCCGTTGCAGGTGCCGTCGGACTCGCCTGGGTACTTGACCCAGAGGAGGGCGTCGAGCAGGGCAACCCCTGTGGCCGCGGTCGGCGGCGTCCCCAGGCCCCTGCCCGCAGGGTTGCACCAGTCGCCGTTGGAGCCTTGGCCGTTCCGGCTGGTGTCCACGACGAAGTGCACTCCACCCAGGAGATTGGACAGCGCCTGACCGTAGGAGACCTCGCCGCTGGTAGGCATGAAGTTGCTCACGTTGAGGCTGAAGCCCCGGGCCCTGGCCACGCCCGCAGCTCGGAGCCGCTCGGACATGACGCCGGCAGGCTTCCAGGCGCTGTGGCCGGCGTCCAGGTACACGACCGTTGCCGGCAGGTCGTCGAGCACGGCAACGGCTTCTCGCAGGAGCTCGAGGCGGCTCTGCTTGGCGGCGGGGTCGAGGCAGTCCAGTTGGGGCAGCGCATCCGGCTCGACGATCACCGCCGCCGGACGAGTGCCAATGCCGGCGGCGAAGGACCGGATCCACGCCCGGTAGGCGTCTTCGGCCACCCCGCCCCCGGACAAGCCGCCGCAGTCCCGGTGGGGGATGGCGTAGGCCACGAGGACGGGGAGTTGCCCCGCGGCTGAGGCCGGCGACACCTTCGCATCCACCGCCGCGCGCACATCGGCGTTCCAGTCGCCGAACCACGACGAGGTGGGGCGAGTGGCGATGCGGTCCATCAGGGCGGCATCGGCGACGCGGCTGGTTCGCCATTCCAACGCCTGCCGGCTGGCTGGGGTGTTGGGGTCCACCCACAACGGTCGCGACGCCAACGGGTTCGCCGCCGACTGGTCGGGCAACCACTTGTGCCAGAGGGTGTTGTCCCCGCCGCGGACGAAGACGTCAAGGCGCCCCGGCGCGCTGGACACAGCCGCCGGACCGGAGGTCAGGTAACCGCCGAGGGAGGACCACCCCGACCAGCGGGAGCCGTCCCACGATCGCTGCC
>JADDQT010000262.1:0-144 GCA_016781225.1 Actinomycetota bacterium | reverse complement strand
AGCCGCCGGACCGGAGGTCAGGTAACCGCCGAGGGAGGACCACCCCGACCACCGAGAGCCGTCCCACGATCGCTGCCAGAGGGCGTTGTCCCCGCCGCGCACGAAAACGTCGAGCTTCCCGGGGGCAACAGAGGCAGCGTCGGG
>JADDQT010000261.1 GCA_016781225.1 Actinomycetota bacterium | reverse complement strand
ACACCGTCCTCCACGACCCACCCGCGCACGCGCCGCCCGTGAAGCGGCACGCGGACGATGGTCCCAACGCGGACCTGGTCGCTCAGGTGGTCGGGGACCACGTAGTCGAAGCAGCGGCCAATGGCCGCGACGTCGGGGAGCACCCTGACCACCCGGGGATGGCCCCCCGGGTGGGGGCTCAGACCCCCAGGACCTGCTTGAGCTCTTCGAGCCGAGAGAGGCTCTCCCAGGTGAACTCCTTGTCCGGGCGCCCGAAGTGCCCGTAGGCGGCAGTGCGCTGGAAGATGGGCCGGCGAAGGTCGAGATCGCGCACGATGGCGGCGGGCCGAAGGTCGAAGACCTCGTTGACGGCCCCGCTGATCTTCCCGGGGTCCAGCTGCTCGGTGCCGAAGGTCTCCACCATCACGGAGATGGGACGGGCCACGCCGATGGCGTAGGCCACCTGGATCTCACAGCGCCAAGCGGCGCCGCTGGCCACGACGTGCTTGGCCGCCCATCGGGCCGCGTATGCGCCCGACCGGTCGACCTTGGTGGGATCCTTGCCCGAGAAGGCACCTCCGCCGTGGCGGGCCGAGCCCCCGTAGGTGTCCACGATGATCTTGCGGCCGGTGAGGCCGGCGTCGGCGTGAGGCCCGCCGAGCTCGAACTTCCCGGTGGGGTTGGCCAGCACCCGGTAGCGGTCGTCGGCGAACTCGGGTGGGAGCATGGGGTGGATGACGTGCTCCACCAGGTCCGGCTTCAGCAATGTCTCGAGGTCGATGCCGGGCTTGTGCTGCGTGGATATGAGGACCGTCTCCAGGGCCACGGGACGGCCGTTCTCGTAGGTGAAGCTGACCTGGGTCTTGCCGTCGGGGCGTAGGTAGGGCAGGACCCCGGCTCGTCGCACCTCGGACAGCCTCTGGGCCAGACGGTGCGCGAGCCAGATGGGCAGCGGCATCAGGTCCTCGGTCTCGTCACAGGCGTAGCCGAACATCATCCCCTGGTCGCCTGCGCCCTGGCTGTCGAGGTCCTTCTCCTGCTGGGCCTGGGTGCGGTTCTCCAGGGCCGAGTCCACGCCCTGGGCGATGTCGGGGGACTGCTCGTCGATGGAGGTGATCACCCCGCAGGTGTGGCCGTCGAAGCCGTACTCCTCTCGGTCGTAGCCGATTCTGCACACCGTCTTGCGGACCAGGCTGGGGATGTCGATGTAGGCGCTGGTGGTGATCTCACCCGCCACCACCACCAAGCCGGTGGTGAGCAGGGTCTCGCACGCCACCCTTCCCATCGGGTCCTTGTCCATGATGGCGTCGAGGACGGCGTCGGAGATCTGGTCGGCCATCTTGTCGGGATGGCCTTCGGTGACCGACTCCGAGCTGAAGGTGTGGCGATCGCTCACTGGTGTCTTCCTTTCCTGGGGACTTCCTCTACGCCTTGCTCTGTGACTGGCTCTGTGCCTGGCTCTGTGACTGGGTCCGGGTCTGCACCGCCACCACGCCGTGACCTCATCTCGACGACGGTGTCGATCACGACGCGCGCGACCTCTCGCTTGTCCATGAGGGGGACGGCGCGCTCGGCGCCGTTGGCGTCGATCAGCAGAACGACGTTGGTATCGTGCCCGAAACCGGCGCCGGGAGCCAACACGTCGTTGGCCACCACCAGGTCGAGGCGCTTCCGACGGAGCTTGGCCAGTGCCTCACGGCGCATGTCGTCGCTGGCCGCAGGGGTCTCGGCGGCGAATCCGACGAGGAGCTGGTCGGGGCCCTTGTGCTCCCCCAAGGCGGCCAGGATGTCGGGAGTGGGCTCGAGCAGGATCTCCGGCACCCCTTCGGATCGCTTGAGCTTGCGATCGGCCGGCGCCTTGGGCCTGAAGTCCGCCACGGCGGCGGCCATGACCACCACGTCGGCGTCGCCGGCGAGCGAAAGGACGGCCTGCTCCATCTCCTCCGCCGTCTCCACGTCGACCACTCGTACCCCCGCGGCGGCAGCCCTGCCGGCCGTGGTGACCAGGGTGACGTGGGCACCGCGTGCAGCTGCCTCGTCGGCCAGGGCGTGCCCCTGCTTGCCCGACGAGCGGTTGCCGAGGAACCGCACCGGGTCGAGTGGCTCGCGGGTGCCGCCGGCGGTGACCACCAGGCGCTGGCCGGCCAGGTCCCGCTCCACCGCCCCCTTGCCGGCGCTCAACGCCTCGAACACTGCGCTGACGATGTCCGGCAGGTCGGCCAGCCGGCCGGTTCCCACGTCGCCTCCGGCCAGCCGTCCGGTCGCCGGGTCCACCACCTCTACGCCTCGACTGCGGAGAAGTGCCACGTTGTCCTGCACCGCCGGGTGCTCCCACATCTCCTCGTGCATGGCCGGGCAGACGAGAACGGGCGCCCGAGTGGCCAGCAACGTGGCGGTCAGCAGGTCGTGGGAGAGGCCGCCTGCGTAGGCGCCGATCAGCCGTGCCGTGGCCGGCGCGATCAGCACAAGGTCGGCCCACTGGCCGAGCCGGGTGTGCGGGATCGGCTCCCGTTCGTCCCACAGCGAGGTGCGGACGGGCTCGGTGGCGAGCGCCGAGAGCGTGACCTCACCGAGGAAGCGGTGAGCATCCTCGGTCATGACCGGTGCCACGCGGGCCCCGGCCTCCACCAGTCGCCGGCACAGATCGGCCGACTTGTAGGCAGCGATGCCCCCACACACGCCGAGGACGATCCTGGGCTGGTGTCCCATGGGCTGTCCTACGTGAACCTACTCCTGGCCTTCGGCGACGGGCTCCTCGGCGACGGCGACCTCGAGAAGCGGTGACTCGGCTGAGGTGCTGTCCCCGAGCGCCGCGTCGTCCTCGTTCGTGGGGTTCAGGGTGATCTTCTCGGAGACGATCTCCTCCAAGGCGATGGACAGCGGCTTGCGCGAGACCGAGGCCACCTGGGGCGGCACTATGGCCCCCAGGCCCTCACCCAGCTGGTTGAAGTAGGAGTTGATCTGGCGAGCCCGCCGGGCGGAGACGGTGACGAGGGCGAACCTCGAGCTCACCTTGTCCATCAGGGTCTCGATGGCAGGGTCCATCATGGTTGGCCGGCGAGTAGCCATGTGCGTCTCTTTCGGTGGGCCCTCCCTCGACGAGGGAGTGGCGGGGACCATCTCTGGGGAATCAGCGCCCTGGGGGACTCGGGTCGTGGCACCGGCCCGCTGGCTAGCAGGCTGGGCTTCCCCGCTCGGCGCGGTATCGATCGAGTATACCGGCCATCTCCTCCACGGCCCGCTCCAGGTCGTCGTTCACCACCACGTCGTGGGCCAGCCGGCGGCCTATCTCCTCCTCCTCCACCGCACGCGCCACCCGCTCGGCCACGTGGTGCTCGTCGTCGCCCCGTGCCCGCATCCGCTCGCCGAGCATCGCG
>JADDQT010000047.1 GCA_016781225.1 Actinomycetota bacterium | reverse complement strand
CCCGTCGTCCGCTCCACAAAGGTCCAGGTCAGAGCGGGTTTCGGGCTCCCTGGCCCTTAGTAGATTTCCCCACAAGCGACTACGTTAAGCTACTGTTCCTGAAGTCTTAAGTCGCTCTACTAAGGGGGACGGCGGTGTTGACCGAGGCGGGACGCCGGCGGAAGAAGGGAACTGGCGGCATCAAACCCGTTCGAGATGGCGTGTGGCGGGTTGACGTTGAGCTTCCCCGGGAGCCGGGATCACCTCGCCGCCGTCGGTCTCGCTTGGTTGAAGGGAGCATCGCCGACGCCGAGCGGGTGCTTGGCGAGCTACGCGCCCGGCCCGGTGCTGTCGCAGAGACGCTGGGTGCCCACGCCTCTCCCGATCTCGCCGAGGCCGTCCCGCCTGACCCGGGCAGTCGACCGCGCGTCGGTCGCAGACGAGATCCGCATGGCGCCCGTAGTGCGCACGAAGGGAGCAGGCCCAGGACAAGCCGAGGCACCAAGCCGCTGGCTGAGAATTCCGCCGAGCTTGCCACGACACCAACCAAGCGTCGACGTAGACGAGGGAGCGGCGGCGTGCTCCAGATTCGTGACGGCGTCTGGAAGGTGGACGTTGAGGTTGGAAGGGACCCCGTCACGGGACGCCGCCGACGGGTGTCCCGCCATGTCTACGGCACCAGGGGCGACGCCGAGGTGGCACTGGCTCGGCTGAAGGTGGCCGACCACGAGAAGCGACTCCCGAGTGGCACCAACGCCCGCTCGGTCGGGGCCGCCTTCCGGCTGTACCAGCAGGCCATCGACGCCGGGCTGATCGAGCTCGCTCCGAGCACCATCGCCACCGTGCGGTCGGCGTCCAAGATCATGTCCGCCACCCAGCTGTCCGACGGCCGGGCCTTTGGTGACATTCGCCTCAGCCGGTTGACTTGGCAGGACATCGAGTACCTCTACGCCGCCATGCGAGCACGGGGCGCCAGCGCTGCCTATATCCGGCGCTGTGCAACGGTTCTGACTCGCTCGCTGGAGCTGGCCCGCAAGCGCGGACTTATCGACGCCAACCCGGCCAAGGATGCCGCTCGCCCCCGGACCAGCCGCACCAAGCCGTTCGCACCGACGGGTCAAGAAGTGAGAGCCCTGTTGGCCGAAGCACGGCGACGTGATCCAGAGATGGGCGCCGCCGGGACGATCCTGGCCAGCACCGGGATGCGGCGCGGCGAGTTCCTCGCCCTGCGGTGGAGCGACGTTGACCTCGACGCCGCCGAGATTCATGTCGGGGCTGCTATTACCGATGCCGGGCCCGGTGTGGGAGTGGTGCGCAAGACGACGAAGAAGTCCGACTGGCGCGATGTGCCCCTCACGGCGGCTGCCGTGGAGGCGTTCCGGCAGCAGGCTGAACGCCGGCGGGAGCTGTTCGGCGTCACGCCCGACGTGGACGAGTACGTCTTCCCAGGTCCGATCGACGGCCGAATCCCGATGCGACCGGATGACCTCAGCAACCGATGGGCGGCCTCTCGCGGCTCTTCGCCCATCACGCTCCTCCACCTTCGTCACTACACGGCCACCGCCATGCTCGATGCTGGGGAGTCGTACCGGACCGTGGCCGACATCCTCGGCAATAGCGAGGCCACTCTTCGACTGCACTATGACGGTCGCACCGACGTGGGCAAGCGCAAGGCCATCACCGTCTTGGAGCTCGGGTAGCCACTCGGCGGTAGAGTGGGACCGTCAGTGGGACATGAGGAGGAGGTATGGCCAGGACGCACGTGATTCTCGATGACGAGGTCATGGAGGCCATCGACAAGGTCGTCGGCCAGCGGGGCCGCAGTCGATTCCTCGAGGAGGCCGCTCGGGAGAAGCTGGAGCGCATGGAGCTGGAGCAGGTCATTCGTAACGGGGCGGGGAGTCTCAAGGAGAAGGACTACCCGCACTGGCGGGATCAGGCGTCGATCAACGAGTGGGTCCGGGCCCAACGCCGTACCGAGGCCGCGTCCTGAGCGTCTACCTCTTGGATACGACGGTCCTAATCGGGTACCTGCGAGGGACCGCGGACGTGGCGCCAGCGCTGCTTCAGCTTCTGGCCGACGGCCACACGCTGGCGACCAGCTGTGTGAACCTGGCCGAGGTGGAGAGAGGCCTACGTCCCCGAGAGCGGAAACGGGGGGAGGCCCTAACTGATCGCCTGCGCTTCCTCGACACCGACCGCGAGGCAGCTCGCCGGGCCGGTCGATATCAGGCCGACTGGGCCCGGCGGGGAATGACGATCCACACCGCGGACGCCCTTGTTGCCGGCACAGCCAGGTCTCACGGCGCCGTACTTGTGACGCACAACCTCGCCGACTTCCCCATGCGCGACGTCCGGGTCGAGTCCCTCGCCGAAGATTCTGGCGATGGCTGAAGCGGCCAAGGACTACCTCGGCCCTGAGGCCAAGGCGCGCTTGGAGATCGATCGCCAGTTGGCCGAGTGCGGCTGGGTGGTGCAGAAGTACCGCCAGATCAATCTCGCCGCCGGCAAAGGCGTGGCCGTTCGAGAGTTCCCGATGGAGGAGGGCCACGGGGACGCCGACTACCTCCTCTTCTTGGACCGCAAGGCAGTCGGGGTCATCGAAGCGAAGAAGGCCGGGTCGACGCTCACCGGCGTCGAGTGGCAGTCGGCCAAGTACACCACCGGTCTTCCAGACGCCGTACCCGCGCTCACGAAACCGCTGCCGTTCTCCTACGAGTCCACCGGCATCGAAACTCGTTTCACGAACGGCTTCGATCCAGACCCGGCCAGCCGGCAGGTCTTCACCTTCCACAGGCCGGAGATGCTGGGCGATTGGCTGCGGGCCTGGCAGGAGTTCGGAGGCCCGGAGCATGCCACGCTGCGTCAGCGCCTGAGCTCCCTCCGGCCGCTCGACTCAGCCGGGCTCTGGCCGGCACAGGAGGTTGCCATTCGCAACCTCGAGGTGTCGCTGCGCCACTTCCGGCCCCGGGCTCTCATCCAGATGGCCACTGGGTCGGGCAAGACCTTCACGGCCGCCAATGCCTGCTACCGGCTGATCAAGCACGCCGACGCCCGGCGGATCCTGTTCCTGGTCGACCGGGCCAACCTCGGACGCCAGACGCTGAAGGAGTTCCAGGCCTTCACGACCCCCGACGACCGCCGCAAGTTCACCGAGCTCTACAACGTCCAGCTCCTTCAGTCGAACAGCATCGATACGGTGTCCCGCGTCGTCATCACCACGATTCAGCGGCTGTACTCGATCCTTCAGGGCCAACCCGAGATGTCCGCCGACCTCGACGAGGTTTCGACCTTCGAGCTGGAACCGGCGGCACCGGTCGAAGTGGCGTATAACCCCAGGGTTCCCATCGAAACCTTCGATGTGGTCGTCGTCGACGAGTGCCATCGGTCCATCTACGGCGTGTGGCGCCAGGTGCTCGATTACTTCGACGCCTTCATCGTCGGTCTCACCGCGACACCGGGGAAACAGACCTTCGGGTTCTTCAACCAGAACCTGGTCATGGAGTACAAGCACGACCAAGCCGTCGCTGACGGCGTGAACGTGGACTTCGACGTGTATCGCATCGACACCGAGATCACGGGCGCGGGCTCGACGGTCGATGCTGGCCTCGTCACCAAGTTCCGGGATCGGCAGACGCGCGATGTGCGGCTGGAGAAGATCGACACCGACGTCACGTACAACCCGAGCGAGCTTGACCGCAAGGTCGTCGCTCGGGACCAGATCCGCACCATCGTCCGGACCTTCCGGGAGAAGCTCCCGGAGATCTTTCCCGGTCGGGACCATGTACCCAAGACGCTGATCTTCGCCAAGGACGACAGCCACGCCGACGACATCGTGCAGGTCGTGCGGGAGGAGTTCGGCAAGGGGAACGACTTCGCGGCCAAGATCACCTACAAGTCCGGCTCACAGGGCCAGCGACCCGAGGACCTACTCGCCTCGTTCCGCAACAGCTACAACCCGAGGATCGCGGTGACGGTGGACATGATTGCCACCGGCACCGACGTGAAGCCGCTGGAGTGCGTCTTCTTCATGCGAATGGTCCGGTCCCGCAATTTCTTCGAGCAGATGAAGGGCAGGGGGGTCAGGGTCATCAATCCCACCGACCTCCAGGGGGTCACGCCTGACGCGCCGGCCAAGGACCGCTTCGTCATCGTCGACGCCGTCGGCGTCACAGAGGCGGACCTCCACGACACCGTCCCGCTCGAACGGCACCCGACGGCTCCCTTCGAGAAGCTGATGCAGCGCCTCGCCATCGGAGAACGGGATGCAGACCTTGTTTCCTCGGTCGCTGGCCGGCTGGCGCGTCTCGACCGGCGGATCACCAAGGATGACCGGGTCGAGCTCGAGGAGGCCGCGGGTGTCACCCTCACCGATCTCGCTCATGGACTGGTCGACGCTCTCGACCCGGACCGTCACCTGGCCGAGGCCCAGGAGGCGACCGGGGAGTCCGAGCCGCCTCCTGAGGAAGTAGCGGCGGCGGCAGGGCGGATGATCGAGCGAGCCGTTCGACCCATCGCTGACAATCCCGAGCTCAGGACCAAGCTCGTCGACATCCGCCGGTCTTACGAGCAGCTCATCGACGAGGCCTCGAAGGACGTGGTAGTGCGGGCCGACTACTCCGTCGACGCCGCCGACCGCGCCCGCCGGACTGTGGAGTCGTTCCGGCAGTTCATCGAAGACAACAAGGACGAGATCACCGCCCTCCAGGTTCTCTACAGCCGGCCGTACCAGCAGCGGCTCACGTTCAAAGAGATCAAGGAGCTGACCAACGCCATCAGCCGCCCGCCGCATCGCTGGACCTCCGAGCAGCTTTGGGCCGCGTACGAAACGCTCGACCGCTCCAAGGTTCGAGGCTCGCCCGGGCACGTACTCACCAATGTGGTGTCGCTTGTTCGCTACGCGCTGCAGCAGGACGACGAGCTCGTTCCGTTCCCGGAGATCGTGGACCGGCGGTTCGACGCGTGGATGGCGCAACAAGAGGCTGCAGGTCAGGCTTTTTCGGGGGAGCAGCGGACCTGGCTCGAGGGTATTCGGGACCACATAGCGGCTTCGCTGACGATCGCCGCTGACGACTTCGAGGCGGTGCCCTTCGTCCAACATGGAGGCCTCGGGAAGGCTCATGAGCTCTTCGGAGAGCAGCTAGCGCCGCTGCTCGAAGAGCTGACCGAGGTGCTCGCCGCGTGAACACCGACTGGTTCGTGATCAGACCACACGACCTACCGCGCTCGTGGACTCTGGCAAACCTTCACCTCCTAAGCGCTGATGTACGCCCTGGCTTTGCGAGCGGGCGCCACTCTCGCGAGGCGTGCGGCCAAGTTCCGCATCTCCGCCCGATGAACGTGGCTCTTGGTGGCCATCTAGATCTAAGGGACATCAAGTATGTGAGCGCAGAAGCTGGACAGGCTCGCCTCGCGCCCGGTGATGTTCTATTCAACAACACCAATAGCCCCGACCTCGTCGGGAAGACGGCGCACTTTTCCCTAGACGGCGATTTCGCGTTCTCGAACCATATGACTCGCATCCGGCTGCCAGAAACGGTCTCACCTAGATATGTCGCGTACCAGTTACAACTACTTCAGCTTGCTGGCTACTTCCGCCACGTCTGCCTGAAGCACGTGAATCAAGCGAGCGTCTCATCGTCAATGCTCACAAAGACGGTTCCGCTGGCGATCGCACCTCTTGCTGAGCAGGAACGCGTCGTCGCCGCCATCGAGGAGCAGATCTCTCGACTCGACGACGCAGAGCGACTCCTTCGCCGGGCGCGGGTCATGTCGGCTCGAATGCACACCGCTGTTATTGCGAGCACAGTAGGAAGAGGGTGGCCGACCAAGCCACTGGGCGCGGTTCTCGTCTCCCTTCGCAATGGGATCTTCGTCTCACGTCCTTCCAAGGAGCCGCCAGGTGTCCGGATCTTCCGCATCAGCGCTGTACGCCCACTTGAGCTAAAGGCGTCGGCCGTTCGATACGCCGCGATCTCGGAGGATGAGGCATCCCCGTACCTCGTCGCTCCCGGTGACCTCCTGTTCACCCGATACAGCGGGAATTCCGCTTATGTCGGCTCTTGCGCAGTCGTGCCTGCAGGCATCCCTCCAACCGTTCACCCCGACAAGTTGATCCGTGTCGTGGTAGATCGAGGCGAGGCGATTCCGGATTACGTGGCGATAGCGGTGAACTTCGGGACTGGCCGTCGGGAAGTGGAAGCTCGACTCAAGACGACAGCGGGACAGGTGGGTATCGCTGGCGGCCAGTTGAGGACCGTTGAGATACCTCTCCCGCCGCTCGATGAGCAGGAGCGGTTGGTTTCGGAGGTGGATCGGCAGCGTGCAGTCTGCCGGGAAGTAATCATGACGATCGACCATGCGCTCACCCGATCGAGTCGCCTGCGTCGGGCAGTCCTCGAACGCGCCTTCTCCGGCCGGCTGGTGCCGCAGAACCCGAACGACGAACCAGCGTCCGTGCTGCTCGAAAGGATCAAGACCGAGCGGGTGTCCGTGAAGGGGACAGGTGGCCAGCGTAGGC
Source organism: Actinomycetota bacterium (assembly GCA_016781225.1). Taxonomy (GTDB): domain Bacteria; phylum Actinomycetota; class Acidimicrobiia; order Acidimicrobiales; genus YB1-3. Next base: position 4,197 of record JADDQT010000047.1, on the reverse strand, counting down.
GTGTCGGGACGGTGACGCAATGAGCGTCCGCCTGACTGTGGACGTTCCGGACGCGGTTCTCGACGACATCGACCGGGTGGTCGCCGAGGGGCGCTTTCCGACCCGAGAGGCAGCGGTGCAGGCTGCTCTTCGAGCCCTCGCAGATCCAGAGATCAGCGGACGCCTGTCTTACCGGGAGCAGCCACCGACTCTCGACGAGCTGCGAGCAAAGCGCGACGAAATTCTCGCCATTGCGGGGAGGTGGGGAGCGACGAATGTCCGCGTCTTCGGATCCGTAGCCCGAGGTGAGGCGACGGACGGGGCCGATGTTGACCTGCTGGTTGACCTGGAGCCAGATCGAACGCTGCTGGATCTCGGTGGTCTCCTCATGGATCTGCGAGACCTTCTCGGCGTCGCGGTGGACGTCGGTACCGACGTGAAGCCCCGGATCCGTGAGCGCGTCCTGGCCGAGGCCGTGCCTCTGTGAAGGACGATGCTGGTCATCTCCTTGACATCATCGAGGCCGTCGACGCCATCCTCGACCGTTCGCCGTCTCATGACGACATGGCTACAGACCGTCGCCTGGAGATCTGGGTTCTTCACCATCTGCAGATCGTCGGTGAGGCGATGACCAGAGTCTCGACAGAACTTCGCGAGGCACATCCAGAGGTCCCCTGGCGTCAGGTGATCGGCATGCGCCATGTCATCGTGCACGGGTACGACCGTGTCCGCTTAGACATCGTGTCGTCGGTGGTGGCCGAGCACATTCTCCCGCTGCGGCAGCGGATCTCCGCCATCCTGGAGGAACTGGAATGAGCGATCCGAAGGGGCTGGTGCAGAAGCTCTGGAACTACTGCAACATCCTGCGAGACGACGGCCTGTCCTACGGGGACTACGTCGAGCAGCTGACCTACCTGTTGTTCCTGAAGATGGCCGACGAACAGACCCGTCCGCCGTTCAACCGGGAGGCCGTCGTACCGTACGGGCTCGACTGGCAGTCCCTTCTCGACCGGGACGGCGAGGATCTAGAGGCGCACTACATCCGCATCCTCAACGAGCTTGGCAAGCACCCGGGAACGCTCGGCGTGATCTTCCGCAAAGCCCAGAACCGCATCCAGGATCCGGCAAAGCTCCGCCGCCTGGTGGTCGACCTCATTGATCAAGAGCGCTGGATGATCCTCGACGCCGACGTCAAGGGCGACGCCTACGAAGGCCTGCTGCAGAAGAACGCCGAGGACACCAAGACGGGTGCTGGCCAGTACTTCACGCCTCGGTCGCTCATCAAGGCCATCGTCGTAGTGCGACCCGAGGCCGGCATGTCCATCTGCGACCCCGCCTGTGGCACCGGTGGCTTCCTGCTCGCCGCTCACGACTTCATCGTTCGCCAGAACCCGCTGCTCGACCCAGACCAGAAGTGGCAGCTGCGCTACGACGCCCTCCATGGCTGGGAGATTGTCGACAACACGGCGCGGCTGTGTGCCATGAACCTGCTCTTGCATGGGATCGGCGCCGCCGACGCTGCGACTCCGATCCTGGTCGACGACGCCCTCAAGGCAGACCCCGGGGATCGCTTCGAGATGGTCCTCACCAATCCACCGTTCGGCAAGAAGTCCTCGGTGACCGTCATCGGTGCCGACGGAGAAGCCCGCAGGGACGATCTCACCGTGGTCAGGGACGACTTCTGGGCGACGACGTCCAACAAGCAGCTCAACTTCCTCCAACACGTCAAGACGCTGCTCAGGATGGAGGGGCGAGCAGCCATCGTCGTCCCCGACAACGTGCTGTTCGAGGGCGGGGCCGGCGAGACGGTTCGCCGCAAGCTGCTCCACGAGTGCGACGTCCACACCTTGTTGCGACTGCCGACCGGCGTCTTCTACGCCCAAGGCGTGAAGGCCAACGTGCTGTTCTTCGACCGGAAGCCGGCATCGGATACGCCGTGGACCCGAGAGCTGTGGGTGTACGACCTGCGGACCAACCAGCACTTCACCCTGAAGGAGAACCCTCTCCGCTACGAGCACCTCAGAGAGTTCATCGAGTCGTACCGCCCGGAGGATCGCTCGAAGCGGGGTGAATCGGAGCGCTTCCGCCGCTTCACCTACGGCGAGCTCGTCCAGAGGGAGAAAGCCAGCCTCGACATCTTCTGGCTGCGCGACGAGTCGCTCGAGGACACCGACAACCTCCCGCCGCCGGGGGTGATCGCCGCCGAGATCGTGGAGGATCTCGAAGCGGCCCTCGCCCAGTTTGCGGAAATCGCTGCCTCCCTAGGCACCGAGGAATCAGAGTGAGGCGACCGCCGCGGCATCCCGTCTGGTCGGCGAGCTTGGAGCTCAGTCCGCAGCCTGACCAAAGCAACCGGTGACCCTCCGGCTGAAGAGACCTGCGAGGAGATGCGCGTGGCCAAGTACCTGGAGCTGAGACGGCACACCGACGACGACGACGATGCCCTTTCAGCTGAGGGGGTACGTGAGGCTTTGGAGATCGGCGCGGGGCTTGAGGGCAACTACGAGCTGCTGGTCTCCACCGGGGCTCAGCGGGCCACTCAGACCCTGGCGTGCTTCGTGGCCGCCTTGGGCCAGAAGGTGCCCGGCGGCGTCGTGGTCGAAGAGGGCCTGCGCTCTCAGATCGAGGACCGGTGGAAGGCTGCGTACCGGGAGGCCGGCAGCGGAGAGCTTGATGCCCTGCGCTCGGCCGATCCCGAGCTGGTGGAGCAGGACTCGGCCACCCTGGGCTCTGCTCTGCGTCGGGTGCTCGACCGCCTACCCGAAGGAGGACGGGCTCTGGTGGTCGGCCACAGTCCTACCAACGAGGCCGCAGTGGTCGGCCTCACCGGCGAGGTGGTGGCACCCATGTCAAAGGGCGGCGGAGTGCTCGTGGTGGAGGAGAACGAGCGCTTCCGAGTCGAGCCACTCCAGGGAGAAATCGCGTGAACGTGGGCTCGCAGCTGACTCCGCCATAGCCGGTCCAGCGCACACAGGCCCGCCACGGCCGGGCCCTCTCCATTATCACTGGCGACCACTTCAACAGGCCGGTGTCAAGGGTCCGCTGCGCCGGTTCCGCCGCCCTTGACGCCGACCCCGCGCGCCCAGAGTGAGCCTGACGGGTTGTCGATAGTCGGTGCGGTAGTGCCAGCGGGGTGACCCGCCAGGGTGGGCGTGGCAACCGAAGTGGCAACCTCAGTGGCAACCTCGGGTGCCGCATCGGCCAGAATTCCCGGAATTTTTTTCTCCGGCAACCCTTCTGGCAACCTCCGTGGCAACCTCCGTGGCAACCTCCCCGTCGCATACTCCCGACGTGAAGCGCGCACGAGCACTGGTGACGCCAGCGAATGCTGAAGCAGCGCCGGTAGGGAGCACCACGGAGAGAGACCGCCGCCCCCCTGAAGCTGGGCGGCATGCAGCGGAACTGGCGACAGCCGGTCATCCACCTCCGCTCTCGGCCGGGTTCTGCAACTCGGGCGACACCCGGCCCTTGCCGGCGATGCTGCAGCGCGATTTCTCCAGATGCAGCGCGTATGGCAACTCCCGTGGCAACAGCCTCGTTGCAAGGTGCGGCCATGAGTGAGCGCCCTACCTGGTCACCCGCATCAGCGGGCCCTCCTGGTTCAGCGCGCCGACGAAAGCAAAGCCCTGCCACCGGACACGGAGAAGATGCCATGGATGAGTCCCTTCCCCCATTCCTGAGGATCGAGGAGGCCGCGCGCCTACTTCGGATCTCAAGATCGGCAGCGTACGAGCAGGCCAACGCCTGGCTCACGACCGGCGGGGAGACCGGTCTTCCGGTGGTGGTGATCGGTCGAACCAAGCGTGTGCCCCGCGCCGCCATGCTTCGAATGCTGAGCGTCGGCGCCGACCCGACCGCCTCAACGTGAGCGCAGCGCCCTCTCATGCGAGCACACGGGACCCAAGGATGGTCCGCCCTGTCGGTCTGGACCGCTCGGACATTTCCACACACTTGCACCAGGGTGCGGCCCAACTCTCGTCCCGACGGGAGCCATCCGTGCTGAGCATCGGGAAGCTGAGCCTGGGCCAGGAGGCCTACTACATCGAAGAGGTCCTGGACGGCGCGGAGGACTACTACCTCAACGTCGGTGAGGCACCCGGCCGGTGGCTCGGCAGCGGGGCGGCACAGCTCGGCCTCGAGGGCAGGGTCGTGGCCGAGGACCTCCGAGCCGTGCTGGCAGGCAGGCGCCCGGGAGGCGGCGAAGCGCTGCGCTCGACG
>JADDQT010000260.1 GCA_016781225.1 Actinomycetota bacterium | reverse complement strand
TCATACGAGCGCGCCGTAAACGACAGCGTGGACGAGACCGTAAACCGCATGGCCTGCGAGAACACCTACAGGCGTTGCCGCTCCCCAGTTCCTGCCCATGACACCCGGCGAGTCGATCCAGATGTCCGATCGTTCACCTGCCAGTGCGACACGCTCACCCATACGGGGATGCATCGCCGGCATCATCGGCATCGCCATCAATCCAACGACGAGACCATGCCCTACGCCGATCAAGGCGCCGAGCCACCAGTCGGCGTTGCCGATGAGCGAGAACGCCCACGCATAGGCAAGACCGAACGCGACTGTGCCCATCATCAGGTAGTGGATGAAAGCCCCAGCGACCATCGCTTTACCTCGTTCGCCACTGACCATCGAGCCTGTCATCAACTCGAACGACGGCATCTCTATCATCCCCGCCGCGCTGGCACCCTTCATCATCATCGTCATCACCGCGGTCGCGACTGCACCAGCAACGAGCGCCACCCAGATCGTGAAGTCCACGAGCTCGCCTCCTCCTTCGTCGGAGCCTTCGAGAGGAGTTTCGCCAGAAGGGTCTACGCGTGAACAGGTATTGTCATCGTTCTAACAATCAACTGCCAAAAGTCTTAGAGGGAGTGTGCGATGAGCTACGTGGATGCGCGGTGGGTAGCGAAGCATCTCAGCCGATCGGAGGCAGCTTTGTTCACCCGCGACGAGCTGGAACAGCTGGCTCCGATGCTCCACCCTGTCCAGCTCCCGCAGGGCCACGTCCTATTCCAGCGCGGCGAATCCCCCGCCGGAGCCTGGATCATCCAGTCGGGTTGGGTTGGACTGTTCGCGGGTGCGACCCGGGGGGCGGGAGTGATCGCGCTGATGGGGCCGCGACAGTGTGTAGGCGAGATTCCTCTGATGCTTGATGAGGTAGCTCCTTATCGAGCGGAGGCTTTTTCCGAGTCCACCTGTCTATTCATTGAGGCCGCGGATCTGCACTACGCGCTTGCGGCCAATCCAACCTTCCTGCTGCGGTGGACCATCAAGCTTGCAGGACGCGTAGCACGCGTTCAGGGCAGGGTTGTCGAGATGCTCGGCACGAACCTGAGGGAACAGGTTGCGCGGGTGCTTTTGCACGAATGCGATGACAGCGTCTTCCCGTTCTCGCAGGAGGTGTGCGCTGCCATGCTCGGAGCTAGTCGAGCGCCGGTGAACCAAGTGCTCAAAGAGCTAGAGCGCGACGGCGCGGTCCGACTAGGCTACGGTCACGTCGAGATAATCGACCACGACCAGATCGCAGCTGTCGCGGGAGACGAAACCTAGCTCCCCCGCAACTGCTCGACTGCCGCCTCGTCCGGGAGGCGCCCGCCGCAACTCATCAGACGCAACCTTCGCGAAAGACGGTCAACGGTTTCCAGATGAACCAGCCAGATCCAATCCCCGATAAAGCCTGGTGCGGCGCGCGCACCAGAGCATGCAAACTCAGGACGGGACCACATGTAGGCGATCGTTCTGAAGGTTAGGCCTCTGGCGGACAGGGAACGGAACCTCGAGCGCGATTGCTATGTCGTTTTCAACCTGCTGGTCGAATCTCCTTCGGACCTCGTCGAGCCGGCGGTGAGCACGAGCAGGAGACATAAGGAAGCCGACACTGACAGGACCGGAAGAGGAGACCCAGAGGGCAGGAGGTGGCACGTGGATCCAACAGCGATACTCGTACTAGCAGGTATTGAGACCAAGGCGGATTTCGGACGCGTCGTGAACGCGCTGCAGATCGCCAGGGAACTGAACGAATCGGGTGACCAGGTGACCGTCATCTTCGATGGAGCGGGAACTCAATGGGTCCCCGCACTATCGAACGAAGAGCACAAGTATCACAAACTCTTTCTGCAAACGCGGTCGGTCGTGGCCGGCGCGTGCGCATATTGCGCCGGTGCGTACGGGGTCAAGGAAGAGATCGAAAAGCTCGCCCAGGTCTCCCTGATAGACGAGTTCGACGGGCATCCGAGCATCCGAAAGCTCCTCTCCAACGGCTATCGGGTCATCACCTTCTGAGCGGTCGTGGCCGAGAAAGAGGTGGTCGTCGCCGGCACGCCGATGCGATGGCTCGAAGGAGACAGCCAGAGCGGTCTGAGTGTGGTGTTCTTACACGGGATCCCAACATCGCCATTGCTGTGGCGCCACGTCATCGGGCTATTGCCGAACCACCGCACCCTCGCATGGGAGATGGTGGGGTACGGAGGTTCATGGGCAGCGGGAGAAGGACGGGACATATCCCTTTCGGCGCAAGCCGACTACCTGATCGCATGGATCGAGCTTCTCGACGTCGGCAGCGTGCTCGTCGTGGGGCATGACCTCGGTGGCGGCGTCGCGCAGATCGCGGCCGTGAGACGGCCCGACCTCTTCAACGGGATGGTTCTGACGAACGCGGTCTGCTACGACTCGTGGCCCATACCGAGTGTGAGGATGATGCGTCGCATCAGCGGCATGGTTGAGCGGACCCCACCGAAGCTGTTTCGCGGGATCTTCAGCTCCTTCCTCCGACGCGGGCACGACGATCAACAGGTCGCGAGTGAGGCGATCACTACGCACTGGCGCTTCTACGATCACGACCAGGGACCCGCAGCTTTCGCCAGACAGATCGACTCACTTCGGACGGAGGACACGCTCTCTATCTCCTCCAGGTTGTCCGACCTCAGTCTGCCGACGGCAGTCGTCTGGGGCGCTGCTGACCGCTTCCAGAAGATCCACTTCGGTCGGCGTCTCGCGCGTGATCTCGATGCGCGGCTCGATGCCCTCGAACGAGCCAAGCATTTCGTCCCGGAAGATCACCCGGATCGCGTCGCGCATGCGGTTCGTTTCGTTGCCCAGCAAGTGGGCTCATAAAGGCGAGATCGTGATCCTAGGTGCCGGCATCTAAAGGCCTATGTCATGAGGCCGTCGAGTCCTTCACCTCGACGCCCTTCCAAAATGCGACCCGGTCCTTGATCTTCCGGGCGAGCGGTGAGGGGCTCGGGTAATACCAAGCAGCATTCTCGTTGCGCTCGCCATCGACCACCACGTCTAGGTAGCTCGCCTTCCCCTTCCATGGGCAGATCGAGTGATGATCCGATTCAGCGAAGAACTCCTCGGTTAGGGCTTCACGCGGGAAGTACGCGTTGCCTTCCACGTACACGATGTCGTCGCTCTCCGCGAGGACCTCGCCGTTCCATATGGCCTTGGCCATCAGATACCTCCTCGGTTGGTGACTCTTTCGGTTGAACCCGGTACCCGTTGGGTTTCGGAGTCCACAAACAACGTTCGGCACAGAACAGTTACGAC
>JADDQT010000046.1:9503-10739 GCA_016781225.1 Actinomycetota bacterium | reverse complement strand
GAGCTGCACCCACACCAACTCGGCCACCACTCCGACCGTCCCCACCAGCGCGCCGGCCACCAGCCCGAGGCGCAGCCGCCGCTCGGTCCCCAGGCCCCAGGCCGCCAGCTCCACGACCACGGCCGACGCCAGGTACAGCGGGAAGCGGGGGACGGTGTGGTTGAGGGCGCCGCCCACGAGCAGCGCCACCACCCCCCGCAGGACGAGGAAGCCCACCACTGCCTTGAGCGCGCCGCCTGGCCCTAGGGCCACGCGGGCCAGCACGAGGGTGAAGCCGGCGGCCACGGCGATGAGGATGGGCAGGTAGCTGAGCTGGAACTGGGGAACGCCGAAGTCGAACTCACCCTGCACGGCCGACATCCCTGTGAGCACGGCGCCGAGCACCAAGGCGCTGATGCCCCGTCCGAAGAGACGCGGCCGGGCCTCGGGCGCACCTTCTCGGAGCATTAACCAGAGGGCGATCGGCGCCAGGGCCCCACCGCCCACCAGCTGGAGGTGCGTCGGGCTCCACAGCGTGACGTCGACGCCGTACGCCTCGTGCCACAGGTTGTCGAGGGGGAAGGCGGCCACGCCGCCCACCCCAAGGGCACCCAGGGCGACGGCCGACCTCGGGATGCGCAGGCCGGAGATGCGCCACCCGACGGGAGCACGGTCGACGCTGGCGAAGATCACCGCGATCAACGCGCAGTACACCAGGCCTCCGAGCCCGAGCACGATCATGGTGTGCGAAGGAGTGAACAGCTCCTTGTCCCGCCCCACGTCGATGTGGAAGGCGACGTCCCAGTAGAGGCCCAGCATGGCCACGCCCAGCACAGTGAGACCGCTGAGGACACCGGACATGACCCAGCCGGGGTGACCGGTGAGGCGCTCGAGGCTCCACGAGATGCGCTTGAAGAAGACCTTGACGATGTTGGTCTCCTCGCCGTGCTCGCCCCAGATGAGGAGGCCGAGCACCACCACGATGTAGAGGAGGAATGGCAGGGACACGTAGATCCAGTGGTCCCACGAGGTGGAGAACCTCATCGGGCGGCTCCTTGGGAGACGGGGTCGAGATCGGGCTGGGCGTCTTGGGGTTTCATGGCGTCCCCGTCGGTCTGGGCGAGCCCTGCCTGCAGGGCGGTGGACGCCGCCACCGCCTCCTCCATGGCCTGGGCCAAGGTGGCTCTAACGGCGATGGCCGCCAGTGGGCGCACCCGGCGAAGGGCGTCGGTGACCTCGGGCAGCCGCTCGGCCGGC
>JADDQT010000046.1:0-9493 GCA_016781225.1 Actinomycetota bacterium | reverse complement strand
CGGCGAAGGGCTCCCACACGTGGTGCTCGAACAGGGCCACGAACCGAGCCGCCACCCGAGCCATGTCGGCCCGAAGGTCGGCCACCTCCTCCTGCGTGACAGCGAGGGGGACGCCCACGTCCACCAGCTCGGCGCCGGCCCGCACCAGGCTCGGGCTCGGGAGACGGAAGGCGTCGTCCTCGGGGACGACCAGACCCAGCTCGACCGCTCGCGCCGCCAGCGCGGGTTCCTCGGCAGCCTCCGGGAACAGCCGGAGGAGCTCCTCGGCGGAGATCACCTCCGCAGGCTCCTCGCTCCAAGGCTCGGTGAGCACCTGCTCGAAGCCCAGCACGTCGGCCAGCCCCCGCCCGTCCTCCCAAGCCTGCAGCAGGGCCGCGATCGCGCTGAGCGAGAAGCCCCGGTCCTGGAGGCGGGCGATGACGCGGAGCCGGGCCAGGTGGCCCTCGCCGTAGTGGCCCACCCGGCCGGCCATGGTGGGCGGTGGCAGCAGGCCGAGGGTCTGGTAGTTCCGGACATTGCGGGTGGTGGTCCCAGCCCTCCGGGCAAGCTCGTCAACGGTGATGGGCTCCGACCCCGACATCGTCTGCTAACACTACCATGTATCGATGTAACATCAAGCCCTGCATAGTCGGCTCCGGGCAGGGCCGCTCTCAGCGTAGGAAGGGAGCCAGGCGGGCCAAGAGCTCCTGGGGGCGTTGCTCGGCCACCCAGTGGCCCGCTCCGGGCACGACCCCACCGGTGACGTCTTCGGCCACCTGGCGGAGGTGCTCCGCTGGCAGGGTCCCGAGCCCCCACTCGCCACCGAGCGCCAGCACGGGCATCGTGATCCTTGGCACCGCCCGAGCTCGGTTGGCCTCGGCGTCCCTCGGCAGCGCGCGGTAGAGCTCGAGGCCGGCGGTGAGGCGCCCGGGCCGGGAGTAGGCCCGCACGTACTCCTCGACCAGGGCCTCGTCGATCGAAGCCCTCCGGCAGTCAAGCTCCCCGCCGCAGAGGAACCGCGTGAGGTAGTAGCGCTCTCTGCCTCTGATCAGCCGCTCGGGCAGCTCGGGGACCATGTGGAAGCGGTAGTGGTAGGAGCCTTCGAAGAGTGACTCGAGCCCGAACCCGGGCACGCCCGCCTCCACCACCGCCAGCCGGCGCACCTGGTCGCGGTACATGCGGGCGTAGGCGTACGCAACCTGGCCGCCGAAGTCCTCTCCCACGAGCGAGACGTCACCCAGCCCGAGCCGCTCGACCAGCTGGTGCACGTCGGCGGCGAGCGTCTCCTTGTCGTAGCCGCTCTTCTCCAGGGCCGATTGCCCCGTACCCCGTAGGTCGACGGCCACCACCGTGTGGTCGGCGGCGAGGACGGGCATGACCTTGCGCCATGCCCGCCACGTCTCGGGAAATCCGTGCAGGAGAACGACGGGCCTCCCCTGCCCACCCATCACGTAGTGCAGCCGCGTGCCGTTGACCGACTCCATACCTGAGCGGAAGCGGCCGTCCAGCGTTGCCGCTGCCGTGCCGTTCGAACACGCCGTCAGCAGCACGGCGGCGGCCACCCCCACGAGGCGCCGGCTCACGGGCTGCTGAGGTCGGGCTCCACCTGCTCCACCTGCTCAGGCGAGGGCCGCATCTCCCAGAGGCCCCACAGCACCATGGCGGCGGTCCAGGCCGGCCACCTGCCGAGCTGGTCCATGTCGAAGGCCAGCAGGAAGGAAAGACCGGAGACGAGGACCGAGATCGAGGCCGAGTTGAGCCACGACCCCCGCTGGTAGGCCGGGGCGACGGCCCGCACAAGGCATAGCCTGGCACCGAAGCCGACCACGTGGAGGGCGGTCGTGCGGTCTCCCAGCCCGTCGATCTCGGCGGCCAGGAGCACGCCCGCGCCCCAACCGGCCAGTGCGAGGCCCACGGGCAGGAGGTGGCGGCGGGGTCCGGCCAGGCCGGCCGCCAGAGCGGCAACGCCGATGGTCAGCGGCGTGGCGGCGAAGGCGACGCCGACGACGCCCTGGGACAGGGCATACACGCCGGCGCCGGCAAGGAGGAGCAGGCCCGACACGGAGGACCGGAAACTGGGTCGTGCAAGGGTGGCCACGTCGGTGACCATAGCCACGGCGCCTGTGGCCCCCGCTGGGCCCCCTACGGCGAAGATCAAGGCGTAACCCAACCTTAAGCAGGCCTCGGTGACTCGGGCCGGACGGGGCATCATCATCGGGGCCGCACCTGCCCGACCCGAGAGAGGGGACTCATGGCCAAGGACTTCGACGTGATCGTGCTGGGTGCGGGCACCGCCGGTGAGTCGGTGGCCTCCAACGTGGCCGAGGGGGGACGGTCGGTGCTGCTGATAGAGGCCCATCGGGTGGGCGGTGAATGCCCCTACGTGGCGTGCATGCCAGCGAAGTCTCTCCTGCGCTCGGCCGAGGTTCGCCACGTGATGACCCGGGCCGGCGAGCTCGGTGCGAGGTCGGCCGGCCCCGAGCTCGACGACGACGACGACGCCTTCGAAACCGCCGTGGCCCGGCGGGACAGGATCACCGGTGGGCTGGACGACAGCGGCGCGGCAAAGGGCATGCAGGCTTCCGGAGTGACACTGGTTCGGGGACGGGGCCGGGTGACACGGCCAGGAGTGGTGCACGTCGGCGATGACGCGGAGTACGGCTACACGGATCTGGTGGTCGCCACCGGAATCTCCCCCATACGGCCTCCGATCGAGGGGATCGAGGACGTCCCCACCTGGACCAGCGACCAGGCGCTCACCGCCACCGACCGGCCGAGGTCCCTGGTGATCCTCGGCGGAGGGCCCGTCGGCTGCGAGCTGGCCCAGGCCCATGCCCGCTTCGGTGTGGATGTGACCCTCGTCGAGGCGGCCGAGCGGCTGGTGGTGAAGGAGGAGCCCGGCGTGTCCGAGGACATGGCGGCCGTGCTCCGTGACGACGGTGTGGACGTGCGCGTGGGGTCGAAGGCCATGGAGGGGGAGGCGGTCGACGGAGGCGCTCGCCTTCACCTCGACGACGGCTCCACCGTGGAAGGGGAGCGAGTCGTGTTGTCGGTGGGGCGCTCGCCCAACACCGGTGACATCGGGCTGGAGGACCTCGGCATCCAGCCGGCCCAGACCGGCCTGCAGACCGACGAGCGCTGCCGGGTCCTGGGTCAGGACCACGTGTGGGCCGCCGGCGACGTGACCGGGGTGGCTCCCTTCACCCATGCCGCCAACTACCAGGCCCGAGTGGTCACGGCGAACCTCCTGTCCCGCCCCGCCCGCGCCGACTACCGCGCCATTCCCCGCACCATCTTCACCGATCCCCCACTGGCGTCGGTGGGCATGAGCCTGAGCCAGGCCCAGGAAGAGGGTGTCGACGCCGTCACCGCCACCTTGGGGCTGGGGGAGACCGCCCGATCGGCAAGCGAGGGGGAGCCCAGGGGGAGACTGGTCCTCGTGGCCGACCGGAGCCGGGGAGTGCTGATCGGCGCCTCGGCCATGGGTGGCGGCGCCGACGAGTGGATCGGTGAGGCGGTGCTGGCCATCAGGGCCGAGATCCCACTGGCGGTGCTGACCGACGTGGTGCACCCGTTCCCCACCTTCAGCGAAGCATACGAGCCGCCCCTCCGCGAGCTGGCCGCCAAGTCGGGCTGACCGCGTCCTCGGAATACTCGAACCGGCTCCCTGGTTGCCGACCCCGTGGCCGTCACCCGGTTGAACCATGCCGTCCTGTACGTCCGTGACGCCGAGCGCAGCGCCGGCTTCTACGCCGACGTGCTCGGTTTCCGCCGCCTGCCGGCCGAGTTCCCCGGCGCCGTCTTCATGCAGGCGCCCGGCTCCAACAACGACCACGACCTCGGCCTGTTCTCCATCGGAGCCGCCGCCGAGGCGTCCCAGGCCGGGCGGCGCACCGTCGGCCTCTACCACCTGGCCTGGGAGGTCGAGACCCTGGAGGACCTGGAGCAGCTGGCCGACGCTCTGTCCGAGGCCGGCGCCCTGGTCGGTGCGTCCGACCACGGCACGACCAAGGCGCTCTATGGCCGCGACCCCGACGGCATCGAGTTCGAGGTGTCCTGGCTGGTGCCCGCGGAGCTGATCGACGACGCCGCCATCGCGGCCAAGAGCCGCATCGGCCGGCTCGACATAGCCGGGGAGAAGGCCCGTTACGGCGCCCGGACTCGGGGCGGGGTGGGCGTCTCCTCGCCGGCACCGACCTCGGCCTGAGGCTCCTGACCTGGGGGGAAGAGGTCACCCCTCCCTGTTGTTGTAGCTGCAACTAGCTCGTAGACAACGAGGACGATCTCATGCCTGACGCCCAGACGACCTCTCTTCCTGTCCTGCCCCTGGCCACCGGGGTGGTGCTTCCGGGCATGGTGGTGAGCATGGCCCTCGAGAGCGAGGAGGCCCGTACCGCCGTAGCCGCCGCGGAGGCATCCGGCGGCCAGCTCCTGCTCGTCCCCCGCCTGCCGGAGCGCTTCGCTCGCGTGGGCACGGTGGCCAAGGTCGAGAGCTCGGGCCAGCTGCCGAGCGGCATCCGCGCCATCGTGGTCCGGGGCTTGGAGCGCGCCGTCCTCGGAGCCGGAGAGACCAGACCCGGTGGTGCTCTGTGGCTCCGGGCGGAGACGGTGGTGAGCTCCGCGCCGTCGCCTCGGGCTAGGGAGCTGGCCCGGGAGTACCGGGCCGTGATCGAGAACGTCCTCGAGCACCATGGAGCCGGCCAGCTGGCCGAGGCCCTCAGGGGCATCACCGATCCCGGCGCCATGGCGGACACGGCCGGACAGTCCCCTGACCTGTCCTTCGAGCAGAAGGTGGAGGTACTGGAGACGGTCGACGTCGAGGCCCGCTTGGAGCGGGTGCTGGAGTGGGCCCGCGACATCCTGGCCGACCTCAGCCTGAAGGAGCGGATCCGCACCGACGTCACCGAGGGCATGGAGAAAACCCAGCGGGAGTTCCTGCTGCGCCAGCAGCTCGACGCCATCCGCAAGGAGCTGGGTCAGGGCGAGGGCGACGAGGCCGTGGTGGACGAGTACCGCCGCCGGATAGCGGAGTCGGGCATGCCCGAGACTGCTCGGGCGGCCGCTGAGCGCGAGGCCGACCGCCTCGAGCGCACCGCGGAGCAGAGCCCGGAGCACGGATGGATCCGCACGTGGCTCGACACCGTTCTCGAGGTGCCGTGGAGCACCCGCTCGGAGGATCGCTTCGACGTCGGCGAGGCCCGCCGCATCCTCGACGCCGACCACACGGGGCTGGACGACGTGAAGGACCGCATCGTCGAGTACCTGGCCGTCCGCAAGCTGAGGGCCGAGCGTGGGTTCGCGTCGGCGACCGGGCGCGGCTCGGGCGCCATCGTGGCCCTGGTGGGACCTCCCGGGGTGGGCAAGACGTCGCTGGGCGAGTCCGTCGCCGACGCTCTGGGCCGCAGCTTCGTCCGGGTGGCCCTGGGTGGCGTCCGCGACGAGGCCGAGGTCCGAGGCCACCGGCGTACGTACGTGGGGGCCCAGCCCGGACGAGTCGTACGCGCCCTGCGCGAGGCCGGGACCATGAACCCTGTCTTCCTGCTGGACGAGGTGGACAAGGTCGGCAGCGACTGGCGGGGTGACCCCTCGTCGGCGCTCTTGGAGGTGCTCGACCCGGCTCAGAACCACACCTTCAGGGACCACTACCTGGAGGTCGACCTCGACCTGTCGGAGGTACTGTTCATCGCCACCGCAAACGTGATCGAGACAATCCCCGGCCCCCTCCTCGACCGCCTCGAGGTCATCAACCTCGACGGCTACACCGAGGAAGAGAAGGTGGCCATCGCCCGACACCACCTGCTGGGTCGCCAGCTGGAGCGAAATGGGCTGGAGCCTGGCGAGGTGAGCGTGAGCGACGCCGCCCTGCGGGCCATCGTGACCGACCACACCCGCGAAGCCGGGGTCCGCAACCTGGAACGGGAGCTGGGCAAGGTGCTGCGCAAGGTCGCCACTGTGATCGCGTCCGGGGAGGCGAGCGCACCGGTGAGCGTGGACGTGCAGGACGTGCGCGCCCACCTCGGCCGGCCCCGGTTCTTCTTCGAGGCCGCCGAGCGCACTGCCGTGCCCGGTGTGGCCACCGGCTTGGCCGTAACCGGTGCCGGTGGGGACGTCCTCTTCATCGAGGCCACCGCCCTGCCCGCGGCCGTGGGTCACACAGCTCCCCCCGGGCTCACCGTCACCGGGCAACTGGGTGACGTCATGAAGGAGTCGGCCGAGATCGCCCTCTCCTACGTGCGTTCCAACGCCGATCGCCTTGGGTTGGCTTCGGGCCTGGCCGGAGGTTCGGGCTTCCACGTGCACGTGCCGGCGGGCGCGGTGCCCAAGGACGGGCCCTCGGCGGGCATCACCATGGTCACCGCCCTGGCGAGCCTCCTCAGTGGGCGCCCGGTGCGCTCGAGCGTGGGCATGACCGGCGAGGTGACACTGCAGGGACGGGTGCTGCCCATCGGCGGCGTGAAGCAGAAGGTGCTCGCCGCGCACCGCGCCGGGCTGCGGGAGATCCTCCTACCCGCCCGCAATGGCGCCGACCTCGACGACGTGCCCAAGCAGGTCCGCGACGAGATCTCCTTCCACCTGGTGGAGGACGTTTCCGAGGTGCTGGACATGGCACTGGAGCCCGTCACCGCGGAGACCACCCACGCGGCCGAAGCGGCCTGAACGAGAGGAGACGACTATGCCTGCAGTTACCGTTGACAACCCACTCGCCCTCCCCCGCATCTCGCCACCCGACCCGACGGTGACCACCGAGCGCCGGGTTTCTTCGGTCACAACGGCGCCGAGCGGCTTCGAAGGTGAGGGCTTCCCGGTACGGCGGGCGTTCGCCGGCATCGACATGTCCGCCCTTGACCCGTTCATCCACATGGATCAGATGGGCGAGGTGGAGTACGCGCCCGGCGAGCCCAGGGGCACGGCGTGGCACCCCCACCGGGGCTTCGAGACCGTCACCTACATGATCGACGGCACCTTCGAGCACCAGGACTCCACCGGCGGCGGCGGGCTGATAACCAACGGCGACACCCAGTGGATGACCGCCGGTGCCGGGATACTGCACGTCGAGCGCCCGCCCGAGGCGCTTGTCGCCAGTGGCGGCCTGTTCCACGGCGTCCAGCTGTGGGTGAACCTTCCCAAGGACGACAAGTGGGCGGCGCCCGCCTACCAGGACATCCGCGCCGAGGGTGTCGCACTGCTGTCCTCGCCCGACGGTGGCGCCGTGGTGCGCGTGATCGCCGGTGAGGTGGCCGGCCATCACGGCCCCGGAAGCACTCACACGCCCATCGCCCTGGCCCACGCCACCATCAGCCCCGGCGCCCAGCTCGTGCTCCCGTGGCGAGCCGACTTCAACGCGCTGGTCTACGCCCTCGCCGGCCAGGGGACGGTCGGGTCCGAGAAGCGCCCGTTCCGCATGGGCCAGCTGGCCGTCCTGGCCAAGGGAGACTTCATCGCCCTCGCGGCCGACCCCACCCAGGAGAGCCGGTCCGCCAACCTGGACGTGCTCGTGCTCGGCGGCCGTCCCATCGGCGAGCCGGTGGTCGCCTACGGCCCGTTCGTCATGAACACCAAGGCCGAGGTCCTGCAGGCCATGCAGGACTACCAGGCCGGCCGGCTGGGCAGGACACCGGCACCGAGCGCCTCTGCCCGCTGAAGGATTGCCGGCGGCCGAGATCCCCAGCATCCTCCTCTGGATACCCACAGGAGTGGCTCAGCAGCATTGTCACACTGGCGCGCGATACTACGAACACATGTTCGGTACACTCTTGGAACGCCGGAGCCTGTGATGCTGGAGGAGGAGGCGCACGTGAGATACGACGAAGAGAAGCTCGCCGAGCTCGTCCTGTACGTGGCGCAGAAGATCCGGGGCGACAGGACGGCAGGTGCCACCAAGCTCAACAAGTACCTTTACTTCGCTGACTTCTCCGCGGTTCGAAAGCTCGGCCACCCCATCACCGGTGCCGAGTACCAGCGGCTTCCGCACGGCCCGGCGCCCCGCAGGCTTCCGCCTGTACGTGATCGCCTGGTGCGTGATGGGGAAGCTCGACGAGAGCGCCGGCCTGACGCTTTGGGCTACGTCCACGACGATCTCATCCCCCAACGACAGCCCCGAACCGAGCTCTTCGCCGCCGAAGAGCTAGAGGTGGTCGATGAGGTCATCGAGACGCTCAGGGACATGAGCGCTACCCAAGTAAGCGAGCTCTCGCACCGGGAGGCGGGTTGGCAGCTCGTGGAGGAGGGCGAAACCATCCCCTACGAGCTGGCATTCGTTCTCGCTCCGGATCAGGCGGGCACCACGCCGGCAATCCGCTCCGAGGGAGAACGACTCCTGAGCGAGTATGCAGATCGTCTGAGCTGATGCCGCGGCGCCAGGTCCGCCGCTCGGCGGCGTTCCTCGATCAGGCGCGCGAGCTGTTCCCGCCAGGCGGGTAATCGGCCGGGAGGCCGTCGTTCGGTCCCATCGTGATTCGGCATGCCTCATGGCTGACGGAGCCGTAGAGCTCGCAAGCGTGATCGAGGACGACGGTTAGGGAACGGCGACGAACTACTTGCATACTTCCGTGACCTTCAGCAGGGATAGGTTCCAATTCGTGCAAGTAGTTCGTCGCCGTTCCCTTACTGGGATCTCGTAGCCGACGACCCTCCGGGCTGAGGCGGCCATGCCACGGAACCCTCCCCGATACGGTGGTGGATCATGAGCGACGAGTACCTGGCGCAGCACGTCCGGGAGGCCCTGGCCCATGATCCCCGCGTGGCCGACCTGGGCATCACTGTGAGGGTGGAGCCCGGAGCGGTACGTCTCTCGGGCCAGGTGGCCACCGAGGAAAGGCGAGAAGCGGTGGCAGTCGTGGCGCGGGAAGCACTCGACACCGGCCACCAGGTTCACAACGACGTCACCGTCACCGCCTGCGATGAACCGAACGAAGTGGAGAACGTCCGGTGATTCGCCTGGCTGCGGTTGGTGACGTGCACGTCGGCGCCGACTCGGCCGGCCTCTACCGCTCCCATTGGCTGAAGGTGCGTGAGCAGGCCGACGTCTTCCTGCTGGCCGGTGACCTCACCCGCCACGGCGAGCCGGAGGAGGCGGCCGTCCTCGCCGGCGAGCTTCGGGACCTGGGGGTGCCCGTCGTCGCCGTGCTCGGAAACCACGACTACCAGAGCGACCGCCAGGACGAGATCACGAGCCTGCTGGAGGACGCGGGCGTGACGGTGCTCGAGGGTGGGAGCACCGTGGTCGAGGTCGACGGGACGCGCTTGGGGATCGCGGGGTCCAAGGGCTTCGGGGGCGGCTTCGTGGGCGCCTGCGCCAGCGACTTCGGCGAGCCCGAGATGAAGGCCTTCGTCCGCCACACCAAGACCATCGCCGAAACGTTGCGCCGCGCCCTCGCCGGGCTGGACTGTGACGTGCGGGTCGCCCTGCTGCACTTCTCCCCCGTCGAGGACACGCTCGTGGGTGAGCGCCTCGAGATCTATCCCTTCCTCGGCAGCTACCTGCTGGCCGAAGCCGTCGACTCGGTGGGGGCCG